>DVIY01000246.1 GCA_018710915.1 Candidatus Gallacutalibacter pullistercoris | reverse complement strand
ATAAATTCTTCCATCTTTCGCATAGAATCTCTGGATAAACTACTTTGTCCGGTTATTTCAGAAAATGTATCCGTATACAATTGTTCAATCAAAGATTTCACAAAATTTTTCTTCTCTCCTTAATTTGACATTTAATAAATGTCAATATTGTTTTCATTCTACCATATAATAAACGAAATGACAATTACTAAATGTCAACAAGGAGAAGCTCCATGTATAAGAACAAAGCCCCATCCGGCAATAACCTTTGCGGGAAACGCATTAAGGATATCCGACAACATCTGCCGCAAAAGACTTCCCAGCGCAGGCTGGCCGAGATGTTACAAGTGGCCGGACTGGATATTGATAAAAACGCCATACAGAGAATCGAAAGCGGGCAGCGGTTTGTCACGGATATTGAACTGAAAGCTATTGCTAGGGTGCTTCATGTGCGTTATGAAGCACTGCTGGATGACAAAAATGACAACTAACCCCTTCCAAAAATTATCCGAATAAATTCCCCCACCCTGCACAAACTACTTTTGCCAACGTGCAAAGGGGGTGAAACGTAATGGAGAATAAAAATGGCATGAATCGCATGAAGAATATGAATAGCATGAATTCGATGAACTCCACCCAGGGAAGCAACATGAACAGCCAGCAGAGCGCTTCTCGGAAAAAGGCTTCTAACAAAAAGAGCCAGAACGCCCAGAATGTGAAATCTCAGAGCTCTCAAAATGTGGCTACCAAAGAGTACAATCAGTACTCTGACTGCAACCATAACCGCTAATTCCTGATTTTAAACTCCTTCCGCCTGCCGTTCCAAAAGCTGACAAGACCGCCCCATTTCGGGGCAGCCTTGCCAGCTTTCTCTATTTTACATTCTTTTTTCATTCATGTGGAGGATTTTTCTTTTTGAGCGACTGGATAATCTCTCTCAACGTTTTATCGTCGCTGGAGGCGGAACGGAATCCTTCCCCTGTAATTTCGCCTGCTTCACCCACAATGGCGAAAGCATCCTTGTCGGCTGTATGGATAATATCATTGATTTTTGCAACTTCATAACGGCGTACCGCGCAGAGAAGCATCTCTCCGTTATCACCGCTATAACCACCCTGAATCGGAATAATGGTTACACCGCGATCAATGTCTTCCAGAATTCGCTGCCGGATTTCATCACTCTTTTTGGAAATGATAAAGTAGAGCTTGCCGTTGCCCGAATCAGTTCCATAAAGCAGCGTGTCGATAATCCGGGTGCTGACAAAGATGGCGATAATCGCGTATAGGGCACTTTCCAGCTTTTGATAAACCAATGCCGAGGCAGCAACGATAACCAGATCTACAGCCATCATCAATTTACCCATGGACAAATGGCGGAAGTGCTTTCCCAGCAGCCGGGCGATCATATCGGTGCCACCGGTGGTACTGCCGCGCATAAACACCAGCGCAAGGCCGATACCTTCTAAAACACCACCAAAAATGGCCGCCAAAAAGGGGTTGCCGTCATAGGCTGGGAGCCACAAGCTCATTGTATCGATAGCCACCGAAAAAATGACAATGGCGGCAATGCTCTTGGCTACCAGCTTATACCCGATTTCTATGATAGCCCAAATGACAATGGGGATATTGATAATCATGTTTACCATGCCGATAGGGGTTTGGAAAAGGTAGTTCAGCATAGTGCCGATACCGGTCACCCCGCCCGGCGCAATGTGGTTGGGGGCGGTGAACACATTCACGGCCACTGCATCGATAAGCGCGCCTGCCACAAAAAACAGGCCGTCCAGCACCAAAGTTTTGGCCTTGCTTTTGGTTTGAAGCATGGGAACACCTCCGGGAATGAGAATGAAATATATTGTTGATAAAATGGGCGGGCTTTTCTATAATTAGGAAACTATCTGTCGTGAAAGTAACTGTCCGCGTGGAGAAAACTGAAAATTTTCACTCTGCTGCCCCGCGAAGTTAAAGTTTTCGCCCGCATTTTACTAAAAGGCGGCGCGGGTCCAGGGGCGCGGAGCTCCTGGCCGCTCTCCGCAGAGAGCGGAACCCTTTTGCCGCAGGGCGCATTTTTGGTGGTGAATTGAAAAACATCCCGGTGGGATGTTTTTCAAGAGGCCCCTTTTTGCAAGAAAAAAAGGGGCCTGCTTTCATCCTGATGACAGCCTTCCTCCGTTTCCCCGGTAGGGGAATCGGACAATTACCGCCCGCCGTTTATTCCTGGGAGATGCAAAGCCGGAACAACTCCCGCAGGCGCTTTAGCTTCCCGTCCAAATACAAATACCCAAACAGCGCCTCAAACGCCGTGGCCGCG
This sequence comes from Candidatus Gallacutalibacter pullistercoris, assembly GCA_018710915.1. Classification (GTDB taxonomy): domain Bacteria; phylum Bacillota; class Clostridia; order Oscillospirales; family Acutalibacteraceae; genus Heritagella_A; species Heritagella_A pullistercoris. The sequence continues at coordinate 3,619 of DVIY01000246.1, read as the reverse complement.
TGATAGTCTGCCACCGACGCGTTTTTCGGCACATGGCTTACATGGGCGTTCCTTCCCCTCAGATATACCTGCCGCTCTTCTTCCGTTAAATGAGGCCACAGCTTTTTCGAAAAATTTGCCTGTGCCCCTGCGCATACCTGCTCCACCGAGCGCTGGTGCAGCTTTTTTACCGGGCAGTTCCCCCGGCACACCAGCTCTTCCCGCACAAACAGCTCGAACACGCAGTCCCCCACAAACGCCAGCGTCAGCGGGCTTAGCTGCCGGGGGTCACAGTCCTGCTCAAAAAAACGTTCCAAAGCCATGCTCCTTTATTCCACAAAGTCAAATTCCAAATCGTACATGCTCACCGTGTCGCCCTCTTCACAGCCGGCTTCCCGCAAAGCGTCAATCACGCCGGTTTGGATGAGCACACGCTGGAAATATTGCAGGGACTCATAGTCGTCAAAGTTGACGGAATTGATGAGCTGGAGCAGCCATTTGCCCTCCACCATAAACACGTTGTCGTGGCGGGTAATTTGTACCTGGGTGTTCTCCATGCTCTCCACTTCCACCTGGGGTGCAGGCTCTGCTTCAAACCGGCGCACCGGCGGCAAGCTTTGGAGCATTTCCTGAATCTTTTTGAGAAGCGGGTCTACATCATACCGGATAGCCGCCATAATCGGGAAGAAGCTGTAGCCCTTCCCCTCGACATACTGGCGGAAATCCTCAATCTGCTCGTCGGTGGCAAGGTCGCACTTGTTGCCCGCCACCAGCATGGGGCGCTGGGCCAGCTCGGGGTTGAACTTTGCAAGCTCCCGGTTGATGATTTCGAAATCCTCTTTTGGGTCGCGGCCTTCGCTGCCCGCCACATCGACAATATGAACCAGCAGCCGGCACCGCTCCACATGGCGCAAAAACTGATGGCCAAGGCCCACGCCTTCGCCTGCGCCTTCAATCAGGCCGGGGATATCGGCCATGACAAAAGAGCTTCCTTCACCCATACGAACCACACCCAGCACGGGCGTCAGGGTGGTGAAATGATAGTTGGCGATATTGGGCTTTGCTTCGCTTACCACCGACACCAGCGTGGATTTCCCCACATTGGGATAGCCCACCAGCCCCACGTCGGCCAGCAGCTTCAGCTCCAGCTGGACTTCAAACTCCTCGCCGGGGGTGCCGGGCTTTGCAAAACGAGGCACCTGGCGGGTGGGCGTGGCAAAATGGGAGTTGCCCCAGCCGCCGCGGCCGCCTTTTGCCACAATTTGCGGCGCATCGTCGGACATGTCAGCCAGCAGCCGCCCGGTTTCCGCGTCCTTTACCAGCGTTCCCCGGGGCACTCGGATAACGCAGTCCTCGCCGCCCCGGCCAAAGCAGCGGTTTCCACGACCATTTTCTCCGTTGGGGGCTGCATATTTCCGCTTATACCGGAAATCGGCCAGGGTGGAAAGGTTGTCGTCCACCTGAAAGACAATATTACCGCCCTTACCGCCGTCGCCACCATCTGGGCCTCCAGCTGCTACATATTTTTCTCGCCGAAATGAAACAGCGCCGTCGCCGCCCTTGCCGGCTTTAATTTTAATTTTCGCGATATCGATAAACATAAGGTTTCCGCCTCCTTTATCGTATGTTTATTCATTCCCCATAAACATCAAAAAATCCCGGGCCATTGCTGCCCCGGGATTTTTCATGTTTTAAATTACTGCTCGACGCTGTATACGCTGACTCTTTTGCGGTCGCGGCCCATACGCTCAAATTTGACAGTACCGTCAATCAAAGCGAACAGGGAGTCGTCGGAACCTCTGCCCACGTTCTCACCGGGATGGATGTGAGTACCGCGCTGCTTTACGAGAATATTGCCGGCCAGAACAAACTGACCGTCAGCGCGCTTCACGCCCAGACGCTTGGACTCGGAGTCACGGCCGTTCTTGGTAGAACCCATACCTTTTTTATGAGCGAACAGCTGGATGTTGATCTTCAGCATACTTACACCTCCAAATAATTAACACTGATATTATCAGGATACTGCTCTTCCAGGCCTGTCATATGCAGACGAAAACCTGCCAAACAGTCGCGGCACGAAGAAAGATATTTTTCTTCGCAAATACGAAGCCGCATTTCGCCATCGTCCTCACTGATTTCAGCCGGGACGTGCAGAATTTCGGTGATGGTATTGGCAATCAGATATGCTGCGGAAGAAACCGCTGCACACACAATGTCCTCACCCGCTTCACCAGCTTCTGCATGACCGCTGAGAGAAAAACCTGTCATGCGGCCATCAGGTAAGACGAGAAAGTCTGCATAAATCATGGCTTACGCCTTAACTTCCTCAATCTGCACCTTGGTGTAGGGCTGTCTGTGGCCCATCTTGCGCTTCTCACCCTTCTTGGGCTTGTAAGTAAACACTGTGATCTTCTTTGCCTTGCCGTTCTTCAGCACTTTGCCGGTAACGGTTGCACCCTCAACATAGGGCTTGCCGACCTTCAGGCCGTCCTCGCCGCAAACAGCGACAACCTGGAAATCAACGGTGGAGTTCTCTTCTGCTGCAAGCTTCTCGACATAGATAACGTCGCCATACTGTACTTTGTACTGCTTGCCGCCAGTTTCAATAATTGCAAACATGAATCGAAGGCCCTGCCTTTTCTATAAACTCGCTATTCACAGGCGGGAACAAGTCCACTTTCAGCCCGGAATATGCGGCTTAAATAGGATAGCACACTCTGTCAATTTTGTCAAGACAAATCCCGGAGAAATCCCATTTTTTACTGCTCATACTGCGTCATACAGCTGGGATAATGATACCCGTATGTATTCTTCTTATAATTCGGGCTGGACATATGCGCAGCTTCGTAATCTGCGTAAGAATACACCTTGGCTTCAGCCAGACGGCGGTACAGCAAACCTGCCAGACAATTTCCGCCAGCTTTGTGCCAGGCAAGCATTTCAGAACCAAAAGCAATGGCATCGGTATATTTCAGGTTATGCGTCAGGCTGGAAGCGTTTGTGAAGGAAATATACCCGCCTCTTACCCATCCTGTCTTACCGGCAGAGGTTTTGACCTGATACCACATTTCATTTGATGAAGAAATAAATTTGGTAGATGTGACCTGTACCGCTGTACCGCTGCTCAGGCTCACTACCGAACTGCTGCTGTCATCTGCACTCTTGCGAACGGTAACCGAAGCGGTGGTCTTTGCTGAGACAGAATCTCCCGAAGCAATTTTCGGCGGCTCTACTGCATTGAGAATAATTTTTCTCAAATCAAAAGCAGCAGAAGAATTATTCCAATAACCTGCCCCTACATTATAAGAGAAACTTACCATGGAATCAAATTGGGACTGGCTGGCCAGCAAATCATTATTTTGGATGAAACGATTGACTTCTGTGGTATAAGAGCCTGTATTGATGGTATTGCACAGCAACGCCCATGCTTCACGCTTGGTCAGATTGTTATAGAAAATCTCGCCTTTGCTCAACACATGACCATAGCCCAAAGTAGGAATATTGTACGCCAGCGTATCCGGATATACCGCCGCAGAATAACCTTCCATTTCACTGATGATATCCAGCATCTCATTGCTGATGCGGCGTTCTTCTGAGGAATTCCCATCAAAAGTCGAAACTACAAAAACAGTCATTTCCT
>DVIY01000245.1 GCA_018710915.1 Candidatus Gallacutalibacter pullistercoris | reverse complement strand
AAGGCCTTTCCTGATTTTCAAATATCAACAAAATATAACAGCAAACATGGCAGAGGCCCTCTCTGTCATGTTTTTTGCTTTAAAATAGAAAATTTGTTCGATTTTTCTTGACAACCATCCTGAATCTGTTATACTCTAATTAAAACATACGTTCGATTCAGAGAGGGCGATTATAATGACTGCACTGGAAAAACTGGAAATTCTGACGGATGCTGCAAAATACGATGCTGCATGCACTTCCAGCGGGATAGACCGCGCCGGGCAGCGGGGCGGTCTGGGGAATTCCGCTGCCTGCGGTATCTGCCATAGTTTTTCGGCAGACGGGAGGTGTATTTCCCTTCTCAAAGTCCTGTTTTCCAATGCCTGTATTTATGACTGTGAATATTGCATCAACCGCCGTTCAAACCAGACACGGCGCGCCTCTTTTACCCCGCGCGAACTGGCCGAGCTGGCCATCGGTTTTTACCGCCGTAATTATATCGAAGGGCTGTTTTTAAGTTCCGGAGTTATCAAAAATCCGGACTATACCTGTGAACAGCTCATTGAAACGCTGCGTATTTTACGGGAGGAATACCGTTTTGGCGGATATATCCATGCAAAAGCCATTCCTGGAGCCGACCCGCTGCTGCTTTCCCGCCTGGGTACGCTGGCCGACCGCATGAGCGTCAATATCGAGCTGCCCAGTGAAAAAAGCCTGCGGCGGCTGGCTCCGGAAAAATCAAAACATTCCATCCTGCATCCGATGGGCTTGATTTCGGGCAAAATTCAGGAAAATTCCTGCGAGATGGTGCGGTACCGCCATGCGCCGAAATTTGCACCGGCCGGGCAGAGCACACAGATGATTATCGGGGCTACCCCCGAGACCGACTGGCAGATTTTGCGCCTGACAGAGAGTTTGTATCAGAAATACCAGCTCAAACGCGTGTTCTTTTCGGCATATGTACCGGTGAATTCCACCGCACTGCTGCCGCCTGCCGATACCAAACCGCCGCTATTGCGGGAGCACCGCCTGTACCAGGCCGACTGGCTGCTGCGGTATTATGGCTTTACGGCGTCTGAGCTGCTGGATGAAGCGCATCAGCAGTTCAACCCGCTGATCGACCCGAAATGTAATTGGGCCGTTCATCATATGGAACAATTCCCGGTCGAGGTGAACCGCGCCGATTACCATACGCTGCTGCGGGTTCCGGGCATTGGGGTGAAGAGCGCCCGCGCTATTATGACAGCCCGGCGCGCGGCATCGCTCGATTTTACCGATTTGAAAAAGCTCGGCGTAGTCCTCAAACGGGCGCAGTATTTTCTTACCTGCAAGGGAAAAGCCATGCGCGGGCTGTATGTCACGCCCGATACCGCACTGCGAAATCTGATTACTGAACAGGGGCGGGCGCTGCTGCCGCAGCAGCAGATGGAACAGCTTTCGCTGTTTGATACGGCCTCGTTGCTGGAACCCCAAAAAGCCGGCATTTTTCTTCCGGCATAGCAGGGGAAAGGAGGGGGAAGAGATGACCGAGAAAAATCTGGTATACCGGTGCGACGGCAGCTTCCGGGCAATTTTGTGCTGTATCTATGAAATCTATACCCATCGGGAATTTCCGGTGAAAATTCTCACGCCAGAAGACCCCGCGACCCTGTATCCGGAAAAATGGATTGAAACCCAGGATGCGCACGCCCGCCGTGTATGGAAATCGCTGCCGCAAAAGCTGGGCAGGCGCGGGGCGCAGATGGTGCGGGACGGATACCTGACCTGCGTCCCGGAAAAAGAGCTTCTCCTGTGCCGGTTTATCGCCCGGGGGTATGAATACGGCGCCGGTATCGCCGATCTGTTGGCAGATGATACGGTCAACGCCCTGCAAAAAGCGTTGAAACACCTTTATAACGAAGCACATCTGTATCGGGGGTTTGTACGGTTTTCCATTCACGACCGTGTGATGACCGCTTCGATTACCCCAAAAAATCGCGTGCTTCCGCTGTTGGAGCATCACTTCTGTTCGCGGTATCCCGAAGAGCTTTTCCTGTTGTACGACAAAACGCACCGCGAAGCGCTCATCCATCAGCCCGGCCGTGCAGAGATTCTCCCTATGGAAGAATTCACCCCGGATGCGCCGAATGAGGAGGAGCGTGCATACCGGCGCATGTGGAAAAAGTTTTACGATACCGTTGCCATCCGTGAGCGGGAAAACCCCCGTTGCCGCATGACGCACATGCCAAAACGCTACTGGGGCGATATGACAGAATTCCAGGAGGAAGCGGAAACCCCGGCGCCCCTTCCCGGGAAAACTGCCGAAAAATCGGCACTTCCAGCAAGATAAACAGATTTTGAAAAAATTCTTGGCAGCCAGCTGCGCCTTATGCTACAATAAATTTACCGAAGCTCTCATAGGAGAGGCGGTAAAGGAGGAGTACAATATGAAGATTCCAGAGGGATATCAGGAAAAGGTATACGCCGGCTGGCTGGGAAAAATAATCGGTATCCGTGCCGGCGCCAATATCGAAGGCTGGACGTACGAAAAAATTCGGGATACTTATGGAGAGCTGGACGGATATCCGGCGGATTTCATCAATTTTGCCGCTGACGATGACAGCAACGGGCCGATTTTCTTTTTGCGTGCACTGCGTGATACCGCTGAAAATTATGACCTCCAGCCGCAGGACGTAGCCACTGCGCTGCTGAATTATGCCGCCTGGGAGCGCGGCTTTTTCTGGTGGGGCGGCTATGGTATTTCCACCGAACACACGGCCTATATGAACCTGCGCGCCGGAATCCCCGCACCGCGCAGCGGCTCCATCGAACAGAACGGCAGCACCATGGCAGAGCAGATCGGCGGACAGATTTTTATTGATACCTGGGGCCTGGTGGCGCCGGGCAACCCCGACCTGGCAGCCCGCTATGCCCGCGCCGCTGCCAGTGTCACGCATGACGGGAACGGCATCTATGGCGGTATTTTTATTGCAGTGGCGGTGAGCTGGGCCTTTGTAGAAAATGACCTGCAAAAGATTCTTGACGAGGCGCTCTCATATATCCCTGCTGACTGTGAGTATGCCCGCGTGGTACAGGCCATGCGCAAATTCCACCGCGAGAATCCGGGGGACTGGCGCGCTGCCTTCCGCTATTTGCAGCAGAATTTCGGGTATGACCGCTACCCCGGAAACTGCCATATCATCCCCAATGCGGGCGTGGTAATCCTTTCCCTGTTGTATGGAGAGGGTGATTTTGACCGTACCATCAATATCTGCAACATGTGCGGCTGGGATACAGACTGCAATGTTGCCAATGCCGGCTGCATTATGGGTGTGCGCGGCGGACTGCAAGCCATTTCGTATGAAAAGTGGCGCGCTCCCATCAATGACCTGCTCATCTGTTCCAGCACCGTGGGCTCGCTGAATATCCTGGATTTGCCCGGCTGTGCGGATTATATCGCATCACTGGCCTACGACGCGGCAGGAGAAGAACCCGAACCCCTGTGGCGGGAGCTGTACAGCCAGTTCCAGCGCCGGTGCCATTTTGAATATCCCGGCTCTACACACGCCATGCGCGTACGCGGTGCAGGCAGCTTTTCGATGGAAAACAGCGCACAGCGCGCCTTTACCGGAAAGCGTTCGCTGCGCATATGCGGGCAGGGAACGGCACAGCCTGCGGCGATTTACCGCCAGACGTACTATGAGCGGAAGGATTTTTCCGACAGCCGGTATAATCCTAGCTTTTCGCCGATCCTCTATCCCGGCCAGACAGTCAAAGCCGCTGTCTGTGCAGAAACCGAAGGGGTTCGTGCCTGCCCGTATGTGCGCGAGCTGCACAGCGGCCAGGTCTATTCCGGGGAAGAGGTTGCGCTGGTGCCCGGCAAATGGGCAGAGCTTTCCTATGATATTCCCGCGATGGAAGGCGCACTGCTGGGCGAAGCGGGAATCCTGGTGGAATCCAATGATAGCTGGTGTGTTTTCCTGGATGACCTGACCTTTGAAGGTGCACCCGATTACACGGTAGAAGCCGCATGCGAGCGGGAAGAGTGGTTTGCTTTTGGCCATACCCCGGTGAGCCAGTTTACTGCCATGAAGGGGCTGGCCTGCCTGCAAGACGGACAGCTGCACCTTTCCTGTGCGGACTTTGGGGAAGTGTACACCGGAAACTGGGACTGGGAGGATTACACCGCGGAATTTGCCGTCACCCCGGTTATTGGAAAAGAATGGGGTGTGAATGTCCGCGTACAGGGTGCTATGCGCTCCTATGCCGTCCTGTTCCGCGAGCAGGATGTGGCGCTGATGAAGAATGACTGCGGATATTCCGCTATGCAAACCCGGCCGTTCACATGGCAGCCGGGACAGGAATACAAAATCCGGGTTTATGCATGTAAAAACTGCTTACGGGTCTGGATTGACGGGGAAGAGTTCTTCGAGTGGGAAGACACAGAGAAGCCTCTGCGTTGCGGCTGTGTGGGCATGACGGTTCGTGAGGGTGCACATTGCGCTCTGCGTCAAATTCATATTCAGCGTTCTTAATAAAAATGGCGCCCTGTAGGTTGTAAAAACCTGCAAGGCGCCGTTTTATTCTGCTTTTGTAGCCTGTTGCCGGAAAAAAGAGCGGACGCCGTCGATACAAGCTGAAACTGACCGGGGAGGGGAATCCCCAAAGCGATGTACGAGATAAATGTTGCGCTGCATTTTACAGCCGAAAAGTGGACGCAGGGCGACCTCTTTGCTTGCAAAAGCGCGCCAGCTTACCAGTGGCGCAAAGGCCAGACCAATCCCCATACGAAGAAAATCACGCAGAAGATTGGGGTTGTCCACCCAAATGGTGATATTGGGTGTAAAGGCGGACTGTTCCATTTCTCGTGCAGTCACGCTGTATAGCGACCAGCTGGGATTCAGGCTGATCATTTCTTCTCCAGCCAGATCATGCAGAAAAATTTTCTCTTTTCGCAGCAGTGGGTGTCCCACAGGAAGCGCCAGCCCAATCGGTTCCTGCATCAGCAACTCGGTTGTTTCGTCCGGCGCTCCGGGAGAAGCTGTGATGAGCAGATCCGCTTCCTGACTGGGTGGTTCACCGCTCCACTGCCGGATCTGATACCGCACTTCCGGGGTCTGTGCTTTCAGACAGCGCAGCAGCTCGGGCAAAAGCATAGAAGCGCAGCCGATATACAGGCTGATTACTGGTGGGCGGCCGTTTTCTTCAGCCAACGAAAGGCGCGCATTTTCCAGCGCAGCATCAATCTGCCGGATGGCTGTCAGCAGGATTTCTCCAGCGTGGTTCAGGCGGATTCGGCGGCCTTCCCGCTCAAACAGCGGGCATCCCCACTCTTCTTCCAGCCGGTGAATGGTCTGGCTGAGGGCTGGCTGAGAGATATGCAGCTGTTCAGCCGCCCGTGAAATGTTTTCAAGCTCTGCGACGGTTCGAAAAGCATAGAGACGTTCCAGTTCCATAATACACC
>DVIY01000244.1 GCA_018710915.1 Candidatus Gallacutalibacter pullistercoris | reverse complement strand
GCCTGGTGTCATAACCCCGAAAGCCAACAGCAAGTGCCGGAAATCTTATGGACGCAGGAAAAATGTACAGGATGTGGATACTGTGAAGAGGTTTGTCCTGAAAAAGCCATTCGGATGGAACGGGATATTCCTGTATTGGAATCCGAAAAGTGTTTGGGCTGCGGGAAATGTGTTATAGAATGTCTGGAAAGTGCCCGTATGCTTTCGGGGGAGAAAAAGACGGTTCGCCAATTGTTGGAGATTGGAGAAAAAGACAGTATTTTTTATGAGCAGTCTGGTGGAGGGGTAACACTTTCTGGAGGGGAAGTGTTGACAGCCCAGCCTTTTGACGAGATAGTAGAGCTGTGCAAAGGATTTTCAGAGAAGGGAATCAGTGTGTTTATTGATACCAGCGGATTTGCCCCGTGGGAGCGGTTTGAGAGTATCTTACCGTACGTTACAGCATTTTTGTATGATATAAAAACATTGGACTTTGAAAAACATAAAAAATGGATAGGTGCGGATTTAACACTTATTTTAGAAAATTTAAATAAACTCAGCAGTGCAGGAGCAGACATTCGTCTGCGTCTGCCCTTGATTGCGGGGATTAACGACAGCCAGGAAGATATGCGGGCAGTCGTAAAATTGCTTCAAAGCGGAATTCATGCCCGGCGTATTCATTTGCTGCCATATCACAATACTGGTATGGGAAAATATACCCGTCTGAATCGTACCTATGAAGGAAAAGACTTTGCGCCCCCTTCCCCGGAGCATCTGGAAGAATTGGCGCAAATTCTCGAGCAGACTGGTATGCCCGTAGTCATAGGAGGGTAATCTATATCCCTGCAACAGGGAGTGTGAATTACTACAGGAGATAGGTGTAAAATGGGAATGTAATTGAAAAAATCTGCGGCGTGTTTTATTCGCCGCAGATTTTTTGGAATGTCCTTTATTTTGATGGATGAGCCAGTTTCCGGTCTATTTGGAATGTCATGACGCACATCAGCAGCAAAAACCCCATAATATAAATCGGGAACCAGTTTGCATCGATATCCTGCGCAATCAGGCCAAACAATGGTGGCATAAAAGTCGCTCCTACATACGCACAGGCCATTTGTATTCCCATAATTGACTGGGAATTTTTTTCGCCAAAGTTTTCTGGCGTAAGGTGCAGCATGGCGGGGTAAATCGGTGCGCACCCCAGCCCAATGGCAAACAGCCCCCAGAACAAAGATACATCGCCTAAAGGCAAAAGCAACAGGAGCACACCTGCTAAAATGATGACTTCTCCCAGACGGATCATGCGGCGGCTATCCAGTTTCATAGTGATAAACCCCGAAATTGCGCGTCCCACTGTAATTCCAATATAGAACAGAGAAACCCATTGCGCTGCAATATCAGGGGAAATCCCTTTTGCCTGTACCAGATAAGTGCTTCCCCAGATTCCGGTGGTGCTCTCTACTGCACAATAGCAGAAAAAACCAATCAGGGCAGCTTTTGCTCCACGCAGGGAAAGAAGTTCGCGCAGACTGAGTGAATGTGCCTCTTCTTCTGCCTGTGTGCTGCTGCGCTTTGAAAAAATTTTCCATAGGGGAAGTGCTGCCAGCAATACTGCCACCAGAAAAAACTGCATCAATGAAATAGTAAGGTACCCCTGTTTCCAGCCGTTTTTTTCTGCCAGACGTATCGACATGATAACAGGACCCAAAGAAGCACCGATACCCCAAAAACAATGCAGCCAGTTCATGTGCATGGCTTTATAATGCAGCGCTACAAAGTTATTCAGGGCAGAATCAACAGATCCGGCCCCCAGCCCTAGCGGAATGGCACACAAACACAGCCACCAGAAACCGGGCAGCAGAGCGAAACCCAGCAATGCTGCAGCTGTCATTGCAACACTGACAAATGTTACGAGCCCGGTCCCCAAACGGCGGATAATCCGCTCACTGAAAAAGCTGGAAATGATGGTTCCGCCAGAAATAATCATGCTGATGATACCTGCCCATGAAACCGGGACAGAAAGTTCGCCGTACATGACCGGCCAGGCAGAACCCAGCAAAGAATCTGGCAGGCCAAGGCTGATGAAAGACAGATAAATGATGAGAAGCAATAGAGTTGCCAAAATTTATTTCCTCCATTTGTAATAACAAGATTGCAGCCCCTGCATCTTAGCACAAAATCAAAGGTATCACAAGAGGATAAGAGCGATTTTCTGCGATAAAACAGCCATATTGGAGCACAAACAGATAGATTTTGTCTTATGTCATTCATAATTTATCTGTAATTTCGTTTTGAATTGTTTGCAGGTCCATCAAACAGCTATCACATTTCAACGATATTATAAACACATATCAAACAGCCAACAGAATAAAAGCTGCATTGCTGATGATATATTGCTACTGTCATATGTTTACCGGAGCAGGACGGAATACCGGGCCGGTAAACCGGCAGACTAAATACAAGAGCCTGAAAACAGGCGTTTTCATAAATACCCTTCTTTTTCATGATTCCTTCTCAAAAACAGAAGACGCGCATGCAAAGCTTTGCATGCGCGTCTTCTGTTTTGTATTGTATTGTCTGAAGGAGTGGAGTCTGTCAAAGCTGTACCTGGAACAACATGCCGGAGAGAGGGGGAAGGTCCAGCAGGAAACGGTTGCCTGAACGATGGATTTTTGTATCGCTCTTCTGTATTGTCTGGCCTCCCCAGCATTGCCAGTCGCTGTGCAGAAGTAATTCCAGATGGTTCGCACCAATTACATTGATTTCGTAATCCACGACCGGATGGTCATCCAGATTCAGCACCACCAACAGTTTTTCACTGTGGCTGATGCGCAGAAAAGCATACGTGCAGCTTCCGTCTTTTTCACAATCCAGCCAATGGAAACCAGCCGGTTCATAATCCCACTCATACAATCCGGGGTGTTCATGATATAACCGGTTTAACTCCATGATATAGTGATAAAAGGCGTCATGGATGGGGAAGTCCAGCAATTCCCAGTCCTGCTCACGCTTTTCATCCCATTCACGGAAATGCCCGATTTCATTGCCCATGAAGTTGAGCTTTTTGCCCGGGTGGGTCATCATATACAGGTAAAGCGCCCGTGCCTGTGGGAATTTCCGGTCATAATCGCCGTTCATTTTTTGCAGAATGGTTGCTTTGCCGTGTACCACTTCATCGTGAGAGAACGGCAGCAGAAAACGGTCATTATAAAAATACATCATGGAAAACGTCAGCTTGTTGTATTGTTCCATGCGCTCGTGCGGGGACATCTGGAACACAGACAGCGTGTCATGCATCCATCCCATATCCCACTTATAATCATATCCCAGCCCGCCCTGATCGGTTGGCTCGGTGACTTTGTCAAAATCAGTAGAGTCCTCTGCGATGAGCATACATCCCGGGAAACGTTCTTTGACGCCGCGGTTCATTTCACGGACGAAATTAACTGCCATACCGTTCACACCGCGCGCCGGGTCACCCTGCCAGTAGAGTATCCGACTGATGGCATCAAAGCGGATTCCGTCGAAATGGTACTCTCCCAGCCAGTAACACACAGCTGACTGCAAAAAGCTGCGTACCTCTCCGCGGGAATGCATGAAATTGCAGCTTCCCCATTCACTGACTCCCACATCGTTACTGGGGTATTCATACAAAAAACTGCCGTCATATTTGTGCAGGCCATAATCATCCATCGCAAAATGCACCGGAACAAAATCCAGTATCACGCCGATTCCATTTTGATGGCAGGTATCGATGAATTTTTTCAGCTGTATTCCTGTTCCATACCGGGAAGTGGGGCTGAAAAATCCAGTGTTCTGATAGCCCCAGGATTCATCTGCAGGATGTTCGCAGATGGGCAGCATTTCGATGTAATCATATCCCGACTGCCTGATATATGGAATCAAAAGGTCTGCAAGTTCTTCATAGGTATAGAAGTCATTCAAACCATCGCCTTTTCTGCGCCAGGAACCCAAGTGCATTTCATAGATATTGAGCGGTCCATTACGGCGGTCATTGCGGGTTTTCATCCAGCTTCCATCATGAAAATCATAGGAGTGTGTGCGCACAATCGAGCGATGCGCCGGGCGCAGCTCCATACCGAAGCCATAGGGGTCGCAATGGTCTGTATACTGCCCGTTGTGATAGATACGGTATTCATAGCAGTCACCCTCTTTGGCATCGGGCAAAAAGCACTCAAAAAAGTTTCCGTCATAGGCTTTTTCCATGGGAATTTCTGCGCCGCCAGTACAATCACCGATCAGAGAAATGCGTTCTGCTCCAGGAGCAAAAGTGCGGAAGATAAATCCGTCCCCCTGTGGGTGAACGCCCAGCCATTCATGAGCATCGAAAGATCTTCCGGTGTAAAAATTATAGAAATTCATCATTTTGCTCCTTCCTTTCTTTATTATTCTCCAAAGCCAACTGCTCTGGGGTAAAAACAATTTGGCAAATTTCGACTTCCGTTGATTTTTCTTCTAATTTGATTATAATAGACATTGGAAAAAGCTGCAATCAACAGATTGAAGAAACTGTCGGGAAGACGACGGTTTTTCGATAAGTGTCTATTTTCTTGTCAGGAGGGAATACATGGATCCGCGTATTCAGCGAACGAAAAACAGCATCATCGATGCTTTTATCCAGCTGCGCGCCAAAAAGCCTCTCGAGAAAATTACCATAAGAGAGCTGAGCCAGCTGGCAGGTATCAATAAAGCGACCTTTTATTTGCATTATCAGGATATCTACGATCTTGCACATCAGTTGGAAACCGATGTGATCCAGTCGATTCTCGCGGAAATTCGTCACCCGGAATATTTTCTGGAAAATCCCCTGCAATTTGTACAGGAGCTTCATTGCGCGATTCTGGGCCAGGGGGCACTGCTGCGAATCCTGTTCCCGGATAACCACAATCTGATATTGGCCGATCGTCTGCGGGCAGGGATACACGATTATTTGGATAGAATGTACCCGGGAAATCCTCTTTCTCCGCAAAATGAAATCGTACTTTCCTATATGGTATACGGCTCTTATTGTGCATATGTACTGCATCAGGAACGCCCGGAAGAAACACTGCGCACTACTGCGGAACTCTCCAGTACGCTCCAGCAAAAATATTGGGGAAGATAAATACGATATCATTTGCTTAATTATTTTATATTTTTACATATGGAAAGGAACGATTTATTATGGCAGTTCAAACTGCAGTGGCTACCCAGCGGCCGAAAGAAATCCACGGCATAAATGACCGTGTCCGCCGTCTGCGGGAAGAAAGCCTCAATACCCAGCCCAGCATTTATATGGAGCGGGCTGTTTTGGAAACGGAAGCTTATGAAAAGTATGAAGGCACCGTCTCTGTGCCGGAGCTTCGCGCCCTGACGCTGCTCCACTATTTCTCTCACAAAAAGATTTCCATCAGCCGCGGCGAGCTGATTGTAGGCGAAAAGGGCGGCGGCCCCCAGTCCTCCCCCACCTTCCCGGAGCTGTGCTGCCATACTTTGGAAGATATGCGTGTGATGAATGACCGGGAACTGATTAACTTTACGGTTACCGGCGAAGATTTAAAAATACAGGCGGAAAGAATCATCCCCTTCTGGGAAAAGCGCTCGATTCGCCGCCGGATTTTAGACAATATGAGCGACGAGTGGAAAACTGCCTATGAGTGCGGCATCTTCACCGAATTCATGGAGCAGCGCGGCCCCGGCCACACCGTCGGCTCCGAGAAAATCTATCTCAAAGGCTTCCGGGAGTACCAGCAGGATATCCACGAGGCCATGGAAAAGCTGGATGTGCTCCATGACCCCAACGCCCTGCGCCGCCGCGAACAGCTGAAAGCTATGGACACCGCCTGCGAAGCCGTCATCGTGCTGGGCCGGCGGTACGCTGCTCTTGCCCGGGAAATGGCCGAGACGGAAACCGACCCTCAGTGGAAGGCCGACCTTTTGAAAATCGCGGAAAACTGCGATGTGGTGCCCGCCCATAAGCCCCAGACCTTCCATCAGGCGCTGCAAATGTACTGGTTTGTGCATCTGGCTGTGACCAGTGAGCTGAACCCCTGGGACTCCTATAGCCCCGGACGCCTTGACCAGCATGTGTACCCCTTCTATCGTCGGGATACAGAAGCAGGTATTCTCAACCGTGAGGGTGCGCTGGAACTGCTGGAATGCTTGTGGGTGAAGTTTAACAATCAGCCCGCTCCGCCCAAGGTGGGCATTACCCTGAAAGAGAGCGGCACCTATACCGACTTTGCCAACATCAACACCGGCGGTATCGCCCCCGACGGCTCCAACGGCGTCAACGACGTGAGCTATCTGATTCTGGATTGCATGGACGACATGAAGCTGCTCCAGCCCAGCTCCAACGTGCAGATCAGCCGCAAAACGCCCCAGAAATTCCTGCTCCGCGCCTGCGAAATCAGCCGCAAGGGCTGGGGTCAGCCCGCTTTCTACAACACCGAAGCCATCGTGCAGGAGCTTTTGGCAGCTGGCAAAACGCTGGAGGACGCCCGCCGAGGCGGCACCAGCGGCTGTGTGGAAACCGGTGCCTTCGGTAACGAGGCTTATATTTTGACTGGTTACTTCAACCTGCCAAAGATTCTGGAACTGACCCTCTACAATGGCTATGACCATGTGTCCCACAAGCAGCTGGGCCTTAAGCTGGGCAATGCCGAGGACTTCCACAGCTATGAGGAATTGCTGGACGCCTTTAAAAAGCAGATTGATTACTTCCTGGATATCAAAGTGAAGGGAAGCAATATCATTGAAAAAATCTATGCGGAATATATGCCGGTACCCTTCCTGTCGGTGATTACCAACGACTGCATTTCCAAGGGTATGGACTACAACGCTGGCGGCGCACGGTACAACACCAGCTATATTCAGGGCGTGGGCATCGGTACGGTTACCGACTGCCTGTCCGCCATCAAGTATCAGGTGTTCGACCAGAAGCACTTCACTCTGCCGGAGCTGACCGACGCCATGCTTCATGATTTTGAGGGCCAGCCCAGAATGCTCAAGCTGGTACAGGAGCACAGCCCCAAATACGGCAACGATGACGACTACGCCGATGACATCATGAAGTCAGTGTTTGAATATTATCAGAAAGCCGTGACCGGCCGACCCAATATGCGTGGCGGTATGTACCGGGTGAATATGCTGCCCACCACCTGCCATGTGTATTTTGGCGAAGTGATGTTAGCCAGCGCCAACGGCCGCCGTGCTCACAAGCCGGTGAGCGAGGGTATTTCTCCGGAAAAGGGCGCGGATACAAACGGCCCCACCGCGGTGGTAAAGTCCTGTGCTAAAATGGACCATCTGAAAACCGGCGGTACCCTGCTGAATCAGAAGTTCACCCCCTCTGTGGTGGCAGGCGAACAGGGCTTGCAGCAGATGGCCAACCTCATCAGGGCTTATTTTGCTATGGACGGCCATCATATCCAGTTCAACGTTGTTGACCGCCAAACCCTTCTGGACGCCCAGGCGCACCCCGAGGAGTACAAAGACCTGATTGTTCGGGTGGCGGGTTACAGCGACCATTTCCGGAACCTGAGCCGTGCTCTGCAGGATGAAATCATCGCCCGTACCGAGCAGAGCTTTTCCTAATAGACTTTTTCGGTGATTGACGGGTAAAAAATGAAGGGGAATTTGGAGGTGCGAAATGATTGCTTTTTTGACCAGCAGCCCTGTTATTGGCAGAACGGCTGTTTTAAACCCTGCAAATGGATTTCTGGAGGAATTGCAGAAGGTGTATTCTCACCCCTGGTCGGTGCTGTTTATTTGTTCAAATCCCGATGCTTATGAGCTGACAGATATGTTTGTGGCTTCTATTAAAAGAGCTTTCGCGCAGGAAAGCATGCTGTTTTCTTCCCTTCAGATTTTGGACAGACGCACCCAGAATCAATGCGACAGCCTGCTGCAAAAGGCAGACCTGATTTTTCTGTCGGGCGGCCATGTGCCGATACAAAACCGGTTTTTTCAGGAAATCGGGCTGGCAGAAAAACTGAAAGGGTTTGAAGGAATCGTAATCGGAATCAGCGCCGGAAGTATGAATTCTGCGCAAACCGTATATGCGCAGCCCGAATTGAAGGGGGAAGCGGTTTCTGAAAGTTATCAGCGTTTTCTGCCGGGGTTGGGATTGACCCAAACTATGATACTGCCCCATTATCAGATCATAAAATATTTGATTTTGGACGGGCTTCGGGTGCTGGAAGACATTACCTTCCCCGACAGTATGGGACGCTCGATTTATGCTTTGCCGGATGGAAGTTATCTGCTTCTCAAAGATGGTAAAGAAGAGCTCCACGGAAATGCCTGGCTGATTTCGGACGGCACGATCCGCCAAATCAATCGGGAAAATCAAACCCTGTTTCTGTAAAATAAAATGATTCGTGGAAGATGCGGAAAGATTCAGCGTGTATGGAAAGGATGTTCTATCATGAAAGTTGGATTTATTGGCTGCGGCAACATGGCCAGTGCCATGATTGGCGGAATTATCAAAAATCATTTGTGCGCCGCTGCGGATATTGCGGTGCATGATGTGTCTCTGGCCGCTATGGAGCGGGCAAAAACAACTTTTGGTGTAACACTTGCAGAAGACAATGCAGGTGTGCTGGCACAGTCAGAGTTGGTAGTGTTGGCGGTAAAGCCGCAGTTTTACGAGGATGTCATTCGCGAAATTTCCCCCAACGTACAGGATGGGCAGGTAATTGTAACGATTGCCCCGGGCAAAACGCTTGCCTGGCTGGCAGAAACCTTTGGAAAAGAGCTGCCGATTGTACGCACGATGCCCAATACGCCGGCCATGGTAGGGGAAGGGATTACCGCTGTTTGCCCGAACGGGAATGTTTCTCCGGAAATGCTGGCTTCCGTATTGAAAATGCTGGGCGGCTTTGGCAAAGCAGAAGTGATTCCCGAGAGAATGATGGATGCGGTTGTAGCAGTGAGCGGAAGTTCCCCGGCCTATATTTTCATGCTGATTGAAGCAATGGCAGATGCCGCCGTTGCCGAAGGAATGCCCCGTCAGCAGGCGTATACCTTTGCAGCACAGGCTGTTCTGGGAAGCGCCAAAATGGTGCTGGAAACCGGAAAACACCCGGGTGAACTGAAAGATATGGTCTGTTCACCTGCCGGTACGACTATCGAGGCAGTACAGGTGCTCGAAGAAACCGGGTTCCGCAGCAGTGTGATGCAGGCAATGCGTGCCTGTGCCAAAAAATCCCGCTCTATGTAATATGTGAATTTTGCAAAAAACCGGCCCCCTTTCCGAGGCTGTCAAGCCAAATGAAAGGGAGCCGGGGTTTGCTTTTTATAGATTCTTACGCCATCAATGCATCAATATAGGCAGCTACGCTCTCATAAGTTTCAGTGATCTCTGCCAGTACCTGTTTTTCAGAAGTAACAGGGGCAGCGCCATGAAATGCCCGGAGCATAGGGAGATCATTGCAGCCATCGCCCATGGTATGGATAACATCGGGATTCCAGCCTTTTTCCTGGGCAAGATGGAACAGCCCTTCGGCTTTGCTGGAACCGTAGGCAATGGTATCGCAATAACAGCGGTTGACGTGTGAACTGATTGCACCATGATAAAGCTGGTCAAGTTTTTGTGCAAATGCATGTGCTTCTTCTGAACCGTTAAAAGCGGTGCTGATTTGCAGTACGCCGGTCATTGTACGCATTGTTTCGGGTTCAACTCTTCCCAGATTACATACCTGCTTCCAGAAGGGGTGGGGTTCTTCGACAGAACGAATCGCCAGGCCGCGCTGTGTAGCAGCGAGATAATAAGGCATAGTTTCCAGTTCCGGAAGGGAAAGAATTTCCTGGGCATCTTCATCTGGAATCGAAGCCGACCAGAGCAGGGTACCGTCAGCTTCATGAACAGCAGCGCCGTTCACACAAATCAGAAAATCTACGGGAATCTGCCATCTTTCCAGTTCCGGAAGAATCATGGGATATGGACGTCCGGTCACAATACCGAATTGATTTCCGGTATTTTGCCAGCGCTTTACTGCTTCAATATTTTTGGGAACGGCTTCTGGCCGAATGAAAAACGTGCCGTCAAAGTCAGTGGCAAGGATTTTCATATCATACGCGTCCTTTCTTTGAACCGGTCTGCGCCGGGAGCTGCTTATAGTATAGCACTTTTTGTTTTCAGGTGCAAAATTGTAAGGGCAAATCTGAAAAATCCTCGTATCACCGTTGCATTTTATATAGGAATGTGATACAATGTCCCCGGAAAGTTAGGGCGGCCTAACAAAATAAAAATATGAGAGAATGGTTGGGGAAAGGAAAGACCTGTCAATGAGACTATGTGAAGGAGTACCGGGCAGAACTTATACCGTACGGGCGATTCAACTGGCTATGCAGATGGAACGCCGGCTGGAAGCACTGGGTTTAACACCCGGAGGAGCCATTGAGGTACTCAACAAAAAACCGCATGGTGCCATGATCGTCAAATTTCGTGGTTCGCGGTTTGCGCTGGGAAGAAGCATGACGGAAAAAATTCTGATTGAGGAGGCAACTGCAAAATGAAAAGTGAAAAAACAGGCCGGGCAGCAGGGACGCCTCCTGAAATGAAGACCATTCGTGTAGGGTTTATTGGAAATCCCAACTGTGGAAAAACGACCCTTTTTAATGCCTACACGGGTGCAAATTTGAAAGTCGCCAACTGGCCGGGCGTTACCGTAGAAAAAGTAGAGGGTTCCATGATCTTTCAGGGTGTTCGCATCCAGCTGGTAGACCTTCCGGGTACATACAGCCTGACTTCTTATACCATGGAAGAAAAGGTTTCGCGTGAACATATCCTCAGCGATGATGTGGACGTGATCGTAGATGTAGCAGACGCCTCGGCACTGGAGCGCAACTTATACCTGACCTTACAGTTGATTGAACTGGGAAAACCGGTTGTCTTGGCACTGAACATGATGGATATCGTGCAAAAACGCGGTATGGAAATCGATATGCACCGTTTGCCCGAAATGCTGGGAATCCCTGTTATCGCTGTGAGTGCCCGCAAACGCCGTGGCTTGGATGTGTTGATGCATGCTGTACTGCATCACAGTGACAACCGTGAGCATACGCCATTGGTTCACCATCACAGCAGAAAAAGTGAACACCAGCATGACCATCATGACGAATTTGCCATGGTGTACAGCGATGAAATTGAAGATAAAATCGATATTGTAAAAGCGCAATTGAAAGCGAAATACCCTCAGATAAAAAATCATCGCTGGCATGCCATGAAGATCCTGGAAGGCGATGCGGTTATTATGAAAGAATTCCCTGTAGAGCTTCCGGAAGGGTTAGCGGATTCCTGTGGGCAGGAGATTATCAATGAGAAGTATGATTTCATTGAAGAAATTATCGAAGAGACCCTGGTAAACCGAGACACCAAAACAGCACGTACAGACCGAATTGATCAGCTGCTGACACATCGCTGGTGGGGGTTCCCGATCTTTCTGGGAATTATGGCGCTGGTTTTTCTGCTTACCTTTACGCTGGGAGACTGGCTGAAGGAATATATGAGTTTGCTGTTGGAATGGATATCCGGTTCGCTTCGTACCGGAATGGAAGCTGCATCGGTAAATGAGATGCTGGTTTCTCTAGTTGTAGATGGTATTGTTTCAGGCGTGGGAGGCATCCTCACATTTTTGCCGAATATTGTCATCCTGTTTTTGGCGCTGGCCTTTTTGGAAGACAGTGGTTACATGTCGCGTGCTGCCTATGTGATGGACGGCATTATGAGCCGTCTGGGGCTTTCCGGCAGAGCGTTTATCCCCATGATTCTGGGGTTTGGCTGTACCGTGCCTGCCATTATGGCTTCCCGTGCGCTGGAAGACCGCAGAGACCGTATGAAGACCATGCTGGTAACGCCGTTTATGTCGTGCAGCGCCCGCTTGCCTATTTATGTTTTGTTTTCTGAGATGTTCTTTGCAGAAAATGCTATGCTGGCGGCATACTCCATGTATGTGCTGGGGCTTTTGGTCGCCATTCTGGTTGCTTTTGTGATTCATCTGATAGACCGCAAGAATTCTGCTTATACCCTGCTCATTGAACTTCCGGAATACAAGGCCCCCAGTGCCCGGACAGTGTTCATTTATGTTTGGGAAAAGGTGAAGGATTATCTGACCAAAGCCGGAACGACTATTTTTATTGCGTCTATTATCATGTGGTGCATTTTGAACTTTGGCCCCACCGGTTATGTGACGGATATTTCCCAGAGCTTTGGCTCTATGCTGGGAAAATGGATTGTTCCCGTGTTCCAGCCGATTGGGCTGGGATACTGGCAGATTGTTGTGGCGCTGATTGCCGGTATTTCTGCAAAAGAAGTGGTTGTGTCCAGCTGCTCGGTGCTTTTTGGTGTGAGCAATATCACCACGGCAGAAGGTATGACGGCGTTGACAGCATTACTGGGCGGAATCGGCTTTGGCGCACTGAATGCCTATGCCTTGATGACATTCAGCTTGCTGTATATTCCCTGTGTGGCGACATTGGCCACAATCCGCCGTGAATCCGGAAGCTGGAAGTGGACTGGTATGGCTGCACTGTTCCAGTTAGTGCTGGCCTGGGGTGTCACCTTCCTGGTGTACCAGATTGGAGGGCTGTTTGTCTGATGGAATGGTTGATTTTGGCACTCATTGCATTATGGGCTGTTATAGCGGTTGTATGGACGATTCGCCGGAAAAAATCCGGCAAGTCCTGTTGTGGAGGCTGCTCGGGATGTTCGGGCTGTCATAACCGCATTTACAACAAAAAAGATGTCTGATATAAAGCCGTCCTGTGGGGCGGCTTTTTTCTATTGATTGACGCAGAAAGAGTGAAAGTGTATAATAAAACTGCACAGAATTTTAATTGATATACGTTCTATTCTATGCAATGAATAAAGGGAGGTTGTTTTATGAGTACCCCTCACAACAGCGCAGTTCCCGGCGAAATTGCCAGAACCGTTTTAATGCCCGGTGACCCGCTTCGGGCAAAATATATTGCGGAAACCTACCTGACAGATCCGGTATGCTTTAACACCGTAAGGAATATGCTGGGATATACGGGGAATTATCAGGGAAAGAGGATTTCTGTCATGGGCAGCGGTATGGGAATCCCTTCCATGGGGATTTACAGTTATGAACTGTACCATTTTTATGGAGTGGAGAACATCATCCGTATCGGTTCAGCAGGCGGTATTGCAGAAAATGTAAAGCTGCGCGATATTGTCTTTGCCATGAGTTCCTGTACGGATTCCAATTATGGCGCACAGTTCCGGCTGCCTGGGACTTTTGCCCCAACCGCTGATTTTTCCCTGCTTGAAAAGGCAGTACAGGCTGCTCGAAAACTGGAAGTACCGCATCATGTGGGAACAGTTGTCAGTTCTGATTTGTTTTACGGCGACTATGACGACAGCCTGAAAGATTGGAAGAAGATGGGCGCTTTGGCAGTAGAGATGGAGTCTGCCGGTCTGTATATGAATGCAGCCCGCGCAGGGAAAAAGGCGTTGGCACTGTTTACCGTTTCAGATTTGCCCCTTACCGGAGAGTCGCTTTCGGCACAGGAACGTCAGCTCACTTTTACGCAAATGATGGAGATTGCACTGGAAATTGCTGAATAGGAGGAGCCATGGAAAAGGGATGGGAAATTCGCCTTTGTCAGGCGGCGCTGGAAGCCCGGGAAAAGTCCTATTGTCCCTATTCCGGGTTTGCTGTGGGCGCGGCATTGTTATCGAAAAGCGGAACTGTTTATACAGGATGTAATATCGAATCAGCTGCATACTCTCCGTCAATTTGTGCTGAACGAGTAGCTTTTGCCAAAGCAGTCAGCCAGGGAGAGCGGGAGTTTACAGCCATTGCAATTGCGGGTGCAAAACAGGGGGAAATGCCTGCACAGCAATGCCCTCCCTGCGGGGTGTGCCGGCAGGCCATGATGGAATTTTGCAGCCCGAAAGAATTTCATATTCTTCTTGCCGTGACAGAGACACAGTATTGTGAGTATATTCTCGAAGAATTACTGCCTCAGGGGTTTGGACCCAAAAATCTGTAATAGAGGAGGCGCATCGACATGCATATGTACGATATTCTGAATAAAAAGAGAATGGGACTTGCCTTAACACGCGACGAAATTGCTTTTTTTGTCCGGGGGCATACCAGTGGGGAAATCCCGGATTATCAGGCTTCTGCGCTGCTGATGGCGATTTGTATTCATGGAATGAGTGATGAAGAAACGGCTTCGCTTACACTGGCAATGGCACATTCTGGAGATACAGCAGACCTGTCGCATATTCCCGGAGTGAAGGCCGATAAACACAGTACGGGCGGCGTAGGGGATAAAACTACGCTGATTGTTGCCCCGTTGGCAGCAGCCTGCGGCGTAACAGTCGCCAAGATGAGCGGCCGGGGATTGGGATATACTGGCGGCACAATCGATAAACTGGAGTCCATTCCAGGATTTTCCACACAACAGACACCGGAACGTTTTGCCCGGATTGCGGGTGAAACCGGGCTGTGCATTGTGGGGCAAAGCGGGAATCTGGCTCCGGCGGATAAAAAGCTCTATGCGCTGCGGGATGTTACGGCAACGGTAGAGAGTATTCCGCTGATTGCATCCAGTATTATGAGCAAGAAACTGGCTGGAGGAAGTGACTGCATCGTTTTGGATGTCAAAACCGGGAACGGTGCTTTTATGAAGACATTAAAGGATTCTATTTCTCTGGCGCAGACAATGGTGGCTATTGGTACGCATGCAGGTAAAAAAACAGCGGCTCTGATAACAGATATGAACCGTCCGCTGGGCATGGCAGTTGGAAATGCACTGGAAGTGGAAGAGGCTTGCCGGGTTCTGAAAGGGGAAGGCCCTGATGACCTGCGCACAATTTCAATAGAACTGGCTGCCATGATGGTGTTTCTTGCGGGAAAAGCTGTCTCGATGGAGGATGCACGCGCTTCGGTTCAGGAAAAACTGGAGGATGGAAGCGCCCTGAAAAAATTCAGGGAATGGATTGCGTCGCAGGGCGGGGATCCTTCTGTGATTGAGAACCCGGAACTTCTGCCCCATGCAAAAGTATCCCGCCGGGTATGTGCTGACCGGCCCGGATGGATTGATTCCATAGATACGCAGGGGGTTGGAAGAAGTTCTGTCCTGTTAGGTGCAGGACGCGAAACAAAAAGCAGCCGGCTGGATTATGGAGCCGGGATTCGATTTTATAGGAAGCTGGGGGATTGGGTAGATGAAGGCGATGTGCTTGCGGAAGTGTTCGCCCCTGATGAACAGTCTGCTTCAGAGGGAGCCCAGGTGCTGCGCAGGGCGATTTGTATTGGGCAGGTCCGGGCAGAAATTCCGCCGCTGTTTTATGCGATGATAACGGAAAATAAAAATTCAAACAGACAAAATTGTATCCTTTATACGGAGAATGGTATGAAAGAATTGTAAAGGCCCTGTATTGAAAATATGAACAATTTTCTTGACACAGGGGTAGGTAAAGTAATACAATTAGTAATGAAATGCATGTAGCTTTAATTTTCGGGCGTGACGCACCCGTTTGATTTGAGTGAATGATTTTACAACATTGCAATTTTATAAAAAAGGAGGTATGGTACCGGATATGAACGTACCTGTATGGGTGTGTATTCTCATCGCGGTCCTTGTGGCAGCAGTGGCTGGTGTCCTGGCTTTTCTGTCGGGCGTGGCATACCGCAAAAAGCAGGCTGAAGCGGAAATTGGTTCTGCTGAACAGGAAGCCAAAAGGATCGTCAGTGATGCGATAAAAACATCGGAAGCAAAGAAAAAGGAAACCATTTTAGAGGGCAAAGACGAGATCCACCGCCTGCGCAATGAATCGGAAAAGGAGCTCAATGACCGCAGAAAAGAAATTCAGCGGCAGGAGCGAAGAGTTCAGCAGAAGGAAGAGACCCTTGACCGTAAGCTGGAAAGCCTGGAGGCTAAGGAAGAAAGCGTAGCCAAAAAGAATAAAAAGGCGGAGGAGCGCCTGCAGGAAGCAGAAGCCGTAAAAAAGAGCCAGTTTGAAGTGCTGGAACGTATTTCCGGCTTCACAATGGAACAGGCTAAAGACTATTTGCTGAAGAACCTTGAAAACGAACTGATTCATGAAAAAGCCGTTAAAGTGATGGAAGTAGAACAGCAGACCCGTGATGAAGCCGAAAAAAGTGCCCGCGAAATCATTGCACTGGCTATTCAGCGCTGCGCAGCAGATCATGTGGCAGAAGCAGCCATTTCAGTGGTGCCGCTGCCCAATGATGAGATGAAGGGCCGTATCATCGGACGTGAAGGCCGCAATATTCGGGCGATTGAAACCCTGACTGGTGTTGACCTGATTATCGACGATACGCCGGAGGCCATTACCCTGTCCTGCTTTGAGCCGGTTCGTCGTGAGGTGGCTCGTATTGCATTGGAACGCCTGATTTCTGACGGCCGTATTCATCCCGCCCGCATTGAAGAGATGGTGGAAAAGGCTCGCCGTGAGGTGGAGCAGACCATCAAGCAGGAAGGCGAACGCGCAGTCATCGAAGCTGGTGTCAATGGAATTCATCCCGAGCTGATTAAACTGCTGGGGCGGCTGCGTTACCGCACCAGTTATGGTCAGAACGTGCTGAACCATTCGCTGGAAGTGGCTTACCTTTCCGGCTTGATGGCTTCAGAGCTGGGATTGGATCCCACATTGGCCCGCCGTGCCGGCTTGCTGCATGATATCGGCAAGGCTCTTGACCATGAGATCGAGGGCTCCCACGTGGATATCGGTGTGGAAGCCGCCAGAAAGTATAAAGAAAGCGAAGCTGTTATACATGCTATTCACGCCCACCATGGAGATGTGGAGGCCAAGACGGTAATCGCCTGCATCGTGCAGGCTGCGGATGCTATTTCTGCTGCCCGTCCTGGTGCACGCCGTGAAAATCTCGAAAACTACATCAAGCGTCTGGAAAAGCTGGAAGAAGTTGCTTCTTCCTTCGAGGGTGTAGACCGCTGTTATGCCATTCAGGCTGGCCGCGAAGTGCGTGTCATTGTAAAACCTGAAGTCATCGGCGATGATCGGATGGTGCTGCTGGCCCGTGATATCTGCAAGAAGATCGAAAGCGATCTCGAATATCCGGGACAGATTAAAGTGAATCTGATTCGTGAAAGCCGGGCAATCGAATACGCGAAGTAAATTGCAGGCCAGGGAAACTTCCCTGGCCTCAGCTTGTAGAAAAACCTGCTCCGGCAATCAAGCCAGAGCAGTTTTTTGGTTTGTAAACAAGAACACAAAGGGAAAAAGGATCGAAATGTCAGGCGTATTTTCGCGCAATCTGGAGCGCCATGCGCCATC
>DVIY01000243.1 GCA_018710915.1 Candidatus Gallacutalibacter pullistercoris | reverse complement strand
TGGCCCTTCTTCAGGTAGGAGTGGGTGGCCGCATCCTTCATATACTGGATGGCCTCGGCCTCGGGCATGATCTTGGCCAGAGAGAAGAAGGCGGACTGGAGGATGGTGTTGGTGCGCTTGCCCATACCGATCTCGATGGCCAGGTCAATGGCGTTGATGGTGTAGAGCTGGATGTTGTTCTTGGCGATGTAGCGCTTGGAAGCGGCATCCAGGTGGTGCTCCAGCTCCTCGAAGGACCACTGGCAGTTGATCAGGAAGGTGCCGCCGGGCTTCACGTCCCGGACGATGGGGAAGCTCTTGGTGATATAGCTGGGCACGTGGCAGGCCACGAAGTCAGCCTTGTTGATATAGTAGGGGCTCTTGATGGGCTTGTCGCCGAAGCGCAGGTGGCTGATGGTCACGCCGCCGGTCTTCTTGGAGTCATACTGGAAATATGCCTGAATATATTTATCGGTGTGGTCACCGATAATCTTGGTGGAGTTCTTGTTGGCGCCAACAGTACCGTCGCCGCCCAGACCCCAGAATTTACATTCGGTGGTGCCTTCAGCAGCGGTGTTGGGAGCGGGCTTCTCCTCCAGAGACAGATAAGTAACGTCGTCGTTGATGCCGATGGTGAAGCGGGCCTTCATGTCATCCTTGGCCAGCTCGTCATACACAGCAAAGATGCTGGAAGGCGGGGTGTCCTTGGAACCCAAGCCGTAACGGCCGCCGATAACAGCAGCATCGTTGCCGCCCTCACGCAGTGCAGCCACAACATCCAGGAACAGGGGCTCGCCCAGAGCGCCGGGCTCCTTGGTGCGGTCCAGAACTGCGATCTTCTTGGCAGTTGCGGGGATAGCCTCCAGCAGCTTGGAAGCAACGAAGGGACGATACAGGCGGACCTTTACCAGGCCGACCTTCTCACCCTTAGCGGTCAGGTAATCGATAACTTCCTCAGCAACATCGCAGATGGAGCCCATAGCTACGATCACGCGCTCTGCGTCGGGAGCACCGTAGTAGTTGAACAGCTGATAGTTGGTGCCCAGCTTCTCGTTGACCTTGCCCATGTACTCTTCCACCACTGCGGGCAGAGCATTGTAGTACTTGTTGCAGGACTCACGATGCTGGAAGAAGATATCGCCGTTCTCGTGGGAACCGCGCATGGCGGGATGCTCGGGGTTCAGAGCATGATCGCGGAAAGCCTGGATGGCGTCCCAATCGGTCATTTCTGCCAGATCCTTGTAATCCCATACTTCGATCTTCTGGATCTCGTGAGAGGTACGGAAACCGTCGAAGAAGTTGATGAAGGGAACCTTGCCCTTAATAGCGGACAGGTGAGCCACAGCGGCCAGATCCATCACTTCCTGTGGGTTGGTTTCAGCCAGCATTGCAAAACCGGTCTGACGGCAGGCATACACGTCAGAGTGATCGCCAAAAATGTTCAGCGCGTGGCTGGCAACGCAGCGGGCGGAAACATGGAACACGCTGGGCAGCAGCTCGCCGGCAATCTTGTACATGTTGGGGATCATCAGCAGCAGGCCCTGAGAAGCGGTGAAGGTGGTGGTCAGAGCGCCAGCGGCCAGAGAGCCGTGCACAGCGCCGGCTGCACCGGCTTCAGACTGCATTTCCATAACGTTAACCTGGGTGCCGAAGATGTTCTTCTGGCCGGCAGCAGACCATACGTCAACGTTATCTGCCATGGGGCTGGAAGGGGTGATGGGGTAGATGGCGGCAACTTCTGTAAACGCATACGCTACATGCGCTGCAGCGGTATTGCCGTCCATGCTCTTCTTGGTTCTTACCATGGAAGTATTTCCTCCTTTTAGGGATAAATTAGTGTACCGAATCCAATAAAAGACTGGCAGGGCCGCCCGTCAAGATAGGCGCAGCAAACCCCCGCAGGCAGTTTTTGCGTCATTTTCACAAAAGCTGCTGCTTAGGTAAATTCTATCATTTTTTGCGCATCCTGTAAAGTAAAATCCTCATTTTCTCCGATTTTCCCAACACTTTTCGTTTTTCATGGTAGGGAAAGGCCCAGAGGCAAAAAAAATGCTGCGCAAATTCATGGTAAAAATGCTCAAATCGAGCCAAAAAACGCCAGTTTTGCTTTTGGGATGCTCTTTTATTTTAAGAGACTGCTGCTGCGCGTGCGCACGTGGCCGCAGAGGGCAAAATCGGTTTTTCCGTCCGTTGACAGATAAGCGCCCGATAGGGTAAAATAAATTTAACTGAGCATAAAAGTCAGGCTTTGCCTGCTTTTTTCAGATATATGAGGATAGCGTTTGCTGTCCGGTATTTTCAAAAATCTATATTTGACGAAAGGGGAACAACTATTTATGCCTCCCGAACCAGAAGGCAACTGTATGCTTCACCTCCTCAGCGCCGCTGTACCCACAGCGGAAACTGCGACTGAATCCATGGATGCACAGAGCGCAATTTTTTCGATTCTGCTGCTTCTGGTGCTGATTCTCGTGAACGGTTTTTTTGCCGCTTCCGAAATCGCAGTGATTACCCTGAACGACGGCAAAATCAAAAAGATGGCAGAAGAGGGCAACAAAAAGGCCAAAAAGCTGGTAAAGCTCACCGAAAATTCCAGCCGGTTCCTTTCTACCATTCAAATTGGTGTCACGTTGTCGGGCTTTTTGACTTCGGCATCTGCTTCGCAGAGCTTTGCCAATTTGCTGGCCGATCAGCTGACCTTTTTGCCGTTCCCGCACACAACTATTGTGGGTGTTTCAACCGTCCTCATCACCATCGTGCTTTCTTATTTTTCGCTGGTGTTGGGCGAATTGGTGCCTAAAAAAATCGCCATGCAGAAAGCGGAACAGCTTTCATTCCGTTTTGTAGGAATCCTTTCTGCCACCGCAAAGATTTTCAGCCCGTTTATCTCCTTCCTCAGCTTTTCCACCAATCTGGTGCTGCGGATTTTGGGAATTGACCCCAACCATTCCGAAGAGACCGTTACAGAAGAAGAAATTCTGATGATGGTGGACGTCGGAGAAGAGAAGGGCGTTATCGATGAAGGCGCCAGAGAGATGATCTCCAATATCTTCGAGTTTGACGACCGGGCCGTCAGCGAAATCATGACCCATCGCACAGAAGTGACAGCAGTGGAAGATACCATGACGATAGAAGAAGCCGTTCATCTGGCAGTAGAGGAAGGGTATTCCCGTATGCCGGTTTTTCATGAGCAGCTGGATACGATTCTCGGTATTTTCTATGTCAAAGATGTGCTGAAATATGTAACGGGTACGGTTCCTCCCGGAGCGAAAGTGACGGATTATATGCGTCCGGCTTATTTTGTACCGGAAAGCAAAAGCTGTAATGAGCTGCTGGAAGAAATGACAGCCCGTCATATTCAGATTTCGATTGTTGTGGATGAATACGGCGGAACCGAAGGCATCGTCACCATGGAAGACCTGTTGGAATCCATTGTGGGCAATATTCAGGATGAATACGATGATGAGGAGCAGGAAATCTACCGGGTGAGCGAAAATGCTTTTACGGTAGATGGCGGTACTTCTATCGATGAAATTTCTGACCTTTTACAGGTGCATTTGCCAGAAGGTGATTATGATACCATTGCTGGTTTGGTTGTGCAGCTTTTGGGAAAAATCCCCAGGACAGGTGAGCGTCCGTCTGTCACTCTGAAGAATCTGACTTTTACAGTGGAAGAGGTAGAAGACCGGCGTATTACCAAGCTGTTAATTGTAAAAGATGTTACGTATGACAGCCAGAAAGAGGACGACAAAGAGGAATAAAGTTGTTATCAAATGGTTGTTTGAGAGAGGAAGTTCAAATTTGAATCAAAAAGAGCGTATGTTGGCGAACCTTCCTTATAAAGCCTGGCTGGATGAGCTGCCGGAAGAGCGCGCTGCCAATAAGAAGCGCGTGTTTGCCTATAATCATATGGAGCCGGGTACAAATCAGGATTCTCTGATTCGTGAAATTTTGGGAAGCTGTGGAAAAATGGTGCATATAGAAGCGCCGTTTCACTGTGATTACGGATACAACATTCATGTAGGCGAGAATTTTTTTGCAAACTATAACTTTACCGTACTGGATGTAGGCCGTGTAACAATTGGCGATAATGTACAGATTGCACCCAATGTTTCAATTTATACAGCGGGACATCCGCTGCATCCTGATTCCCGCAATTCCGGTTATGAGTATGGTATTGATGTGACCATCGGTGATAATGTCTGGATTGGCGGTAATGTGGTGGTCAATCCCGGCGTACATATCGGAAACAATGTGGTTATCGGAGCGGGCAGTGTAGTGACAAAAGATTTACCGGATAATGTGATTACAGTGGGCAACCCCTGCCGGGTGATCCGCGAGATTACAGAAGCAGATCGCGATTTTTATTATAAAGACCGCCGCTTTGACGTGGACGATTATTGATAAAACAGAAAAAGGGTGCTCCTCACAGGAATGTAGTGAGGGGCACCCTTTTGGTTTGCCAATTTTTATTCAAACAGTGCTGTCGAGAGATAACGCTCGCCGGTATCGGGGAGAAGAGCAACGATGCATTTTCCCTGATTTTCGGGGCGGCGGGCAATTTGTGTAGCAGCCCACAAAGCTGCACCCGAAGTGATACCCGCCAGAAAGCCTTCTTTTCTAGCAAGGGTTCTGCCTGCTTCGTAAGCGTCTTCTGTGCGCACGGTGATAACTTCATCACATACATCCGGGTTGTAGTTTTTCGGCACAAAGTTTGCACCGATGCCCTGCAAACCGTGGGGGCCGGCTTTGCCCTGTGTCAAAAGCGGGGAATCTGCCGGTTCTACGCCAATCACCTGAATTGCCGGATTCTGTTCTTTCAGATAAGACCCCACACCGCTCAGCGTGCCGCCTGTACCGATACCTGCCACAAAAATCTCCACTTTGCCTTCGGTATCACGCCAGATTTCCGGCCCGGTGGTCTTTTGATGCGCCTGTGGGTTGGCGGGGTTTTCGAACTGCCCGGCTAAAAATGCCCCCGGAAGCTGTTCTGCCAGTTCCTGTGCCTTTTCAACTGCTCCCTGCATGCCTTTTTTGCCCTCGGTGAGCACCAGCTCTGCACCATAAGCTGCCAGCAGCTTGCGGCGCTCGGCGCTCATTGTCTCCGGCATCGTGAGAATGACCCGATATCCTCGGGAAGCCGCAACACAAGCCAGACCGATACCTGTATTGCCGCTTGTCGGTTCAATGATAACAGAACCCGGTTTTAAAAGCCCGCGTTCCTCTGCATCCAGAATCATGTTCAGTCCTACACGGTCTTTTACGCTTCCAGCCGGGTTAAAGGCTTCCAGCTTGGCCAACAGCGGTACACGCAGGCCACAAGCCTCGCTATAACGCCCCAATTCCAGCAAAGGCGTATTTCCAATCAATTCGGGGATGCTTTTATAAATCATTCTGAACCTTCCTTTCACACAACAGTCGGACAAAAATAAATTGATTACAATGCAAAATAAAGAGTCCTGTAAAAATTATGCCTTTTCGCGGCCAAAAAATACAGCAATAGCCTCCAGCCCTTTGGCAAATACTGCTGCTTCTTCTGGGGTGAGCACTTCCAGAACACTCTGAATCATTTTCTGATGAAATTCTTCATGGAAACGATTGGCGCGCCAGCCTTCTTCTGTGGCTTCAAGGCGTACAATCCGTTTGTCCCGTTCATCGCGGCGGCGGCGGAGATATCCTTTGCGCTCCAGCACTTTGACGGCTGCGGAAAGGGTTCCGGCAGTGACACCCAAACAGCGTGCAATCTCAGCGCTGCTGTTTTCACCTGCTCCGCGATTTTCAGCACCGCATACTGCTTCAATCACATGCATTTCACGGGCAGAAAGATTTGGAAAACCGCCCTGTGCAATTGCTGCGTTCTCCCGCCGCAAAATCTCGTGAAAAATTTCCACCAAAAACTGATTCATGATACTTTCCTGACCCATACCCTACACCTCTTCTCTCAAAAAACATCCTCTTTTTCTTCCAACTCCGGTTGCTTAACCTGACGGTATTCTCTTGGGGTACAGCCACAAATGCGTTTAAATTCCCGGTTAAAGGTTCTGGGGTTTTCATAACCGCATGCCATGCAGATTGAAAGTACATCCTGTTCTGTCCCTCGAAGCATCGCCTGTGCATGGTCTATCCGCAGCCGGTTTACATATTCGCTCAGACTGGTACACAGCTTTTCACCAAACACACGCGAAATCCGGTATTTACTCACACCCAGCTCTGTTTCCAGAATGTCCAGTGAAACCGGCCCCGCATAATTTTGCGAAATCCAGCCTATGACACGCGCTGTCAGGTCAGCAGGCGGCACATCAGAAATTTCGCTGAGCTGCAAACAGGGAATTGTCCTTGCAAGAACCAGCTGGACAAAGGCTTTTGCTGCGGCAAGGCTGCCGCTTTGGGAAGAAATCTCCTCCATTGCACGCATGGCATATTCTACATCCGGATGCAGATTTTCTGAACGTATCACCGGAGATACCGGCGCACACCGCAAAAGCGTCCGATGAAAATCCCCTGTCATCTTCATGGGGCAAAGTGCCAGCAGAAGCCGGCTTTCTCCTATGGTTTCAAAACTGTGAATCCGTCCCGGAAATACCACTGCGCCATCTCCAGGCTGAAGGCGGCAGGTAGTACCGCCCTCCTGCAAAAAAATTTCTCCGCTCTCCACAAATACCAGTTCAAGGTCTGCGTGAAGATGCGGCGGAAATATGAGATCAGGGCTATGATGACATTCAAAAACGCCATCCCGATTCTCATACAGGGGCAATGGGCCCCGTCCTTCTGATACATGCACAGCGGCTCATCCCCTTTGTCGATTTATCTTATGATTATACCTTGAGATACGATACAAAGCAAGAAACTGCCTGTAAACTTTGTAAAGATTTATAAAGACAAATAAGCCCCTGTTTATCAGGAAATGGAATTTCCTGATAAACAGGGGCTTTCTGCA
>DVIY01000028.1 GCA_018710915.1 Candidatus Gallacutalibacter pullistercoris | reverse complement strand
GTTCTCCGAGTGAACGCAGAAACCGTTCAAAATACTCGGGTAAAGGGCTGGTAAATTCCAGATATTCCCCTGTACGGGGATGGACAAAACCAATCGTCCGTGCATGGAGACATTGCCCCTGCAGAGACGCAATTACTTTTTTGGGGCCGTAAACCGGATCTCCCGCTACAGGATGGCCGATATATGCCATATGCACGCGAATCTGATGCGTGCGTCCGGTCTCTAATCGCAGGCGTACGTGTGTAAACTCTCCGTAACGTGCCAGTACTCGAAAATGTGTAACAGCATGGCGGGAGGCTTTTTCTGTAACAGCCATTTTTTTACGTTCCACAGGATGACGCCCGATTGGCGCATTGATTGTCCCACTGTCTTCCCTCAGGTTGCCATATACCACTGCTTCATACTCACGAGTAAAACTGTGCACCTGAATCTGTTCTGCCAACGCATGGTGTGCTGCATCATTTTTGGCCACAATCAGCAGGCCGCTGGTATCTTTATCAATCCGGTGGACAATTCCAGGACGGATGACACCATTGATGCCCGAAAGGGAATCTCCGCAATGCCACAGCAAAGCGTTTACCAATGTCCCGTCGGGATTGCCCGGAGCCGGATGGACTACCATCCCCTTGGGTTTATTGACCACCAGCAGGTCTGTATCCTCATAGACGATATCCAGTACAATTTTTTGCGGTATGGCTTCCATTTCTTCCGGTTCCGGGATCTGAACCGCAATTTGCCACCCCGGCTGTACTTTCAGGCTTTTTACGGCCTTTTGGCCCGGTATCTGTACCAACCCGCCATCAATCAGTTTTTGTGCGCCGGAGCGCGTTACCCCGTCAAGCTCCTGCGCGATAAAGGCATCCAGCCGCATACCGGCTGCATCCTGCACAACCAGGAGCTGCTCCGACTCTCTCTCCATCTGGTTCACCGGCGATACCGGCGGATGATACGCTCACGGCCATTATCCTTTTCGATAAAAAAGAGCATGTGGAGCAGGAAGAAGAACACTCCCACTACTACGAAGCAATCTGCCAGGTTGAACACGGGCGGGAAAAAAGAAACCTGGATGTAATCGACCACATATCCCAGCAGAATACGGTCTATCAGGTTGCCAATGCCGCCGCCAATAATCAAAATTGCCGCAGCACGGGAAAAGAAAGTATGACGCTGATAAAAAATCATTACAAACAGCGAAATTGCGATTAAAATTCCCGTAACTACCGTCAAAATCCAGGTATAACCCTGAAAAGAACCAAAAGCAGCGCCTTTATTCTCCAGATAAATAAAATTCAGCCAGCCAGGAATAGCCTGAATTACGCCATCCGGCTTCAGATTGGCGGCTACCAGATATTTGATTACCTGATCGGCTGCGATGGCTGCTGCAATCAGGATGAGTGAAAAAATAAGCAATTGGGTACCTCCTTGAACTCACAGACATTTGTCTGCGGCTGAAAGGTCTGCCGTTTCCATTATTCTGTATTCTGGAATATTACGGCTGATGTTTATTAAAAATATCCACCGGGGAATCGGGATTCCGCGCTGCCTCTTCTGCTGCATCAAAATGCATGGGCGTATATCTGGCATCGCGAGCAGGCAGCGCTTCTTCTACAGGCGGTTCAAAAGCGGATACTTCTACAGAATAATCCTCTTCGTCTTGTTGTCCTTCAGGATCCGGTTCTGCTGTTTCTTCGGTTACAGCGGGTTCTTCTGCCTCTTTTACAACCGTTTCCTGCGGCTCTTCCTGTACAGGTTCCTCCTGCACGGGCTCTTCTACCGGCTCTTGCTCTTCCTCACCATGCTCCGCCTTTTCTTCCTGCGGAGCCTGCTGTGCAGGCTTTTGAGAAGGAAGTGCATTGATCAGCAGCAGATGCTGGCGGTACATTTCAAGCAGTGCCGACCGGAAATCAGAAACGGCCTGTTTGGTATTCTCCAGCTCTGTCTCGTAATGGTCAATCTGGCTTTGGGCATTATCGATAATGTGCTCCGCTTTCAGATTGGCATCCTTCAAAATAATTTCTGCCTTGTGGCGCGCTTCACGGATAGAAGCGTCCCCCAGCTTCTGCGCACTGATAATTGCGTACTTGATGCCATCTTCTTCAGAACGGTATGCTTCTACGCGCTCAGCCAGCACATCAATTTTTTTCATGAGCTCTTCGTTCTCTGCGCGCAGGGCAGCAATCGTGTCTTTCTGCTCAATATTTTTCTTGATCAGCTCTTCATAGGAGTCTTTGACCTGATCGACAAAATTGTCCACATCCTCCGGCCTGTAACCGGAAAAACTGGACTTGCGAAAATTTATATTGACAATATCATTAAGTGTCATCATAACCTTAACCCCCTGGATTTTCCTCAATGGAATTTCTCTGCCGCATGATTTGAAACAGGCTCATAAATACTTGCGCCCGGCAATTCCGATGCGTCCTTTTTTGGTCACCGGCCCCAACCGGTCTATCACATAACGGCCGCAGCCACGGATCGAAAGCCGGTCCCCTTCCCGCACCTCTGCCGAAACAGAAACAGCCGGCTCATGATTGTGCGACACAAATCCCGCTGTAATCATTCGGGCCGATTTTTCGCGGCTTCTGCGGGTGGCGGCTGCCACGACACAATCCAGCCTGGCGGAAGCAATTACCCCTTCAAACAGAGCGAACCCCTTCCCCTGAGGGAGGGGTTCTTCATATCCGGCATGGAGCGTTACCCCCACACGGCCTACCTTTTCAATCTGCGTCAGAAAGAAAGAAGCATTTTCTTCACGCACAAAAAGCACACAGCGACCCTCGCCGGGCAAAATATCCCCCAGCGTGGCCCGCTGTACGCCCGCAGCCAGAAACGCACCGAGAAAATCCCGGTGCGTCAGTTCATCGCACGGGCGGTATTCTGCTGTAATAGCCACAACCGGAAAAGCTTCCGGCTCTGGAGAGAGATAATCGGGAAACGCGCCGAAAACAACACGTTCGCTCTCTTCATGCCCGCCCCACAGCCGCCAGCTGCCGCAGCCACATTCCTGTGCTGCCCGGCGGGCAACCATGGCTTCCCGCTCATCCAGAAAACCGACAAAACAAGGCCTGTGTTCGCTGCGGCGTACCGCATCACGAATTCTGGCTATCAGCCATTCATCCTGCTGCCGGTCACACATATACGCCGTTATTCTCCAGCTCGTCCATCACTTCATCGCCAGTCAGGTCAACATTGTAAGGCGTGATGATATAGGTGCTGGTAGCAACACGCTTGATCTTGCCGCCGTTGGCATATGCTACACCGCTGAGAAAATCGATGATACGGCGTGCAGTTTCCTTCTTGGTTTCTTCCAGGTTCAGCACAACCGTGTGCATCTTCAAAAGCTCATCAGCAACTGCGCGGGTTTCCTCGCCAAAATTTTCGGGCTTGAACAGAACTACCTGCAGTTGTGCGGTTGCATGAATATTGACCACCTTATTGCTGCCCTGAGCGGAGGAGCTGCGGCGGGCCGGAGCTTCTTCCTGCACAGCTTCCGCTGCGTCAGCTTCTTCCTGCATTTCCATTTCCTCGTCGTAGACGTAATCCACTTCGTCATCCGGCGGATTCCACATTTTTTGAATCTTGTCAACAAAACCTGCCATTAGTAAAGCCTCCTGTATTCATAAATTTTCAGGTATATTGTCTCTGACCAAACAGCGAGGAGCCGATTCTGACAATATTGGCGCCACATAAAATTGCATCCTCAAAGTCACCCGACATCCCCATGGATAAAAACTCCATGGCTACATTATCACTTTTTTTACGCTTTATGTCAATAAAATATTCAGACATTAAAGAAAAATAATTGCGCAAACGCTCTTTTTCCTCACAAATGGGGGGAATTGCCATCAATCCGCGGACAGAAACCCCTTCCATACCGGTAATTTCTCCCAGCAAAGTTTCGAGCTCTTCCGGCAGAACGCCCGATTTGTTTTCTTCTCTGCCAATATTCACTTCCAGCAGGATATCGGTCACAACATTTCGCTGTACAGAAAGCCGCGAAATTTCACGGGCCAGCCGCACGCTGTCTACCGACTGGATCATATCTACCCTGCCCACCAGGTTTTTTACCTTGTTGGTTTGCAGATGGCCAATAAAATGCACGCTGCACTGGCCGCGCTCCAGTCGGTCATACTTCTGTTCCAGCTCCTGTACGCGGTTCTCTCCGATATGATCGACACCCAGCCGGATCGCGTGGTTGATTACCTCAACCGGTACAGTTTTGGTAGCGGCCAGCAGCGTAATTTCTTCGGGCAGCCTTCCGGAAGCCTTGGCCGCCGCCGCAATCCGCGTACGGATATCCTGCAAATTCATTTCCAACGCCCGGCACCGGGCCTGTAATTCCTCAGACAACTTTTCCGTCATATAAATCCGTCCCTTCCACGACCACTTCGTCATACAGCTGGATAGTGTCGTCTGTCACCAGATGTTCTTTTTGTTCGTCTGTCAGGTTGATGCTGCAAATCGCATAGCCATTTACGGTAATATCTGTAAAGATCTGCACAAAGTGCAGCTGGCTGCCGCTCTTCACATACACGCCCTTTACGTTTTCATGTACGACCGTGCGTTCTTTGCCTTTGGCATCCGTAACGATCTGTTCCACGGTTTCAAAATGGATGGCTTTTTCGTTAACCATTACGCCCGAATAGGAGTTGATCTCTATCTTCACCGTTTCGTGCCGGATATTCACCAGAGAGGCATTCATAGACCCACAGCGCAGAATCACAGCCGCATCATCGTCCGGACTTTCCTGATTCACGGCTGCCACCGAAGCCTGGATTTTTTCTGTGGTGGCAAAGGGAAGCGAAAGGTTCACAGTGCCGGCTTCTTTCAGCTTCAGCGCTGTTGTCGGGTCAACTACACAGGCAAAATACCACATGAATTCCTCGCTGATTTTTCCCACAACGTTTTCCTGTGGTTTCGGCTGATATTCTTTTGTCAGGTCATCCACCGTTAGATTAAGGACTTCATCATAATCAAAAACCGATTCCCAACCATCGACAACGCTGGAAAAATAGCCGGAAACCGGCGCAGTAATCTGCCCCGTAACCGCAGATGCCTGCTGTTCCAACGATTCCCGTTCTTTTTTCAGCTCTTCCAAACGGGTCATGTACTCCATATCGGTGCCAACCGCAATCTGCCGCTGGTTCATCTGATACGTTAATTCCTCCCGCTGCAGTTGAATCTGTTCCGGATCATTTTCACGGATTCCCACCAGAAGGTCCACCATCCGCTGGTCAATGCGGCTGTCAATCTGCCGGATATCGGCAGCATAGGTTTGTCCAGCCTGGTTCAGGCTTTCCAGCCGGGCAATTTCAGTATCCAGCTGTTCAATCTGCTGGCTGGCAGAAGCAGCGCTGCTGTCTGTAAAGATATCTGCCACCACGCCCTCTTTCGAAACACGGCCGCCGTCCCGCAGGCGGTATCCTACCACACCTGCACTGCTGCCGCGCGGGATGACTGTTTCCTGCCGGATTGCGTAGCCTTCAGTCTGTATTGCGTCGGCTGCTTCTGCCCAGGTGGCAGTCTCAAATTTCAGCGGCTGGTAATTGGCCACCCAAATCTGGTATCCAATATAGAACAGGATCAGCAGTGCCAACGCCACCGAGGCCACCCGGCGTACCAGCGGCGCCTGTTTTCCGATTTCCACTTTTTTCTGAATCACATTATCCACCCGCCCTTTCTTCCGTCAGGATGTTTTCCTGCCGCAAAATATGCAGCGCCTCTTCCAGCAGCCTTTCGCTTCCGCCCGGCTCATCCACATACAGCCAATGCGCCCCCTCTTCCCTGCGGAACCAGGTAAGCTGCCGTTTGGCATAGCGCCGGGTCTCCCGCCGGATGTTTTCGGCGGCAGCTTCCAGAGAAAGCTCCCCGCGGAAATACGGCGCCAGTTCTTTATACCCAATCGCCTGCACGGCCGTGCCGCCGGGATGGTTTTTCAGAAAATTTTCGGCTTCCCTCAGCAGCCCCTGTTCAATCATCCAATCAACGCGATAGTTGATGCGGTCATAGAGTGTCTGCCGGTCATGAAAGCCAAGGCACAGCATCGCCCATCGATAAGGGGATTCCCCTTCAGCGGCCTGCCTTGACTGTACGGAAAACGGCACTCCGGTCAGCCGGAAGACCTCCAGCGCACGGATGACCCTTTTCCGGTTGTTTGGATGAATCGCCGCTGCCGCTTCAGGATCTGCCTGCCGGAGCTGTTCCCAGAGGTCTTGTGGATCACGTTCAGAGGCTTCCTCCAGCTCTTTCCGCAGCGCGGCATTTTCAGGCATTTCGGAAAACCGGATACCCCGCAGCAGCGAACGGATATACAGCCCGGTTCCTCCGGCCAGGATAGGAAGTTTTCCCCGGGCATGGATTTCTTCGATACAGCGCCCCGCCTGCTCCACATACTCCGCTACACTGAAGCTCTCTGTTGGGGAAAGGAACCCCATCATATGGTGCGGGATGCCCTGCATTTCCGATTCGTCGGGGCGGGCTGTGCCGATGCGCATTTCTGCATACACCTGCATAGAATCGGCAGAGACAATCTCACCGCCGCAGCATTTGGCCAGCTCAATTGCCAGCGAAGTTTTGCCGGAAGCGGTTGGCCCAGCTACTACGGCGACTGGTATTTTTTCCATATTCATGAGATTCCCCCTTCCGTTATGCTCTTCCAAACTGTTTTTCCAGCTCATGCCGGGTAATCACCACCGAGATGGGACGGCCATGCGGGCAATACCGCACATCCGGGTTCTCCCGAAGGCGCTGCGCCAGTGCCGCCAGTTCTTCCATCGAGCTGAAATCTCCCGCCTTTACCGCTGCGCGGCAGGCGATGTTGTGATACAGCCAGTCCAAATGCTCCGTTGTCAGGTCGCGTCTGGCAGTTACCAGATAACCGGCCATTTCCATCACCGCAGCTGCTGCATCTTCTTTATCCAGCGAGAGCGGGGCGCTGCGCACCGCGATGGTACCGCTGCCAAAATCATCCACCTCGAAACCCGCCTGTTCAAACAGCTCCCGTGCGTCCAGCACAGCGACATACTCGTTTTTGTCCAGCGTTACTGTGGCCGGTTCCAGCAGCATCTGGGCATAGCTGCCGCCGCCTTCCTTCCGCAGCTTTTCATACAGCAACCGTTCATGGGCCGCGTGTTTGTCAATCAACACCAGCTGGCCGTCACCCTGCTGCATCAAAATATAGGTACCAAACACTTCCCCAATCAATCGGGATGCCGGCGCTTCTTTTGCAGCCGGCTCCAGAAAATCAGGCGTTCCTTCCGGTTCTTCTTTTTCTGTCTGCGGCTGTGCCGGAACCGGTTCAGGCGCTGGTACAGCTACAGGCTGCGATAATGAGGGCTGCGCCTCGGGCAGCTCCACCTCTTCAATCGGGAATATTTCCTGTGCTTTGGCCGGTTCATACGGAGAGCGCCAGGTATCATGCACCATGCTGTCGCTGCGGGGAAGCGCCACCGGCTTTTTTTCAATCACCGGCTTGGGTGCAGGCGGGGTCAGCGACGGCATCTTCATGGGGCGGAGCGCTTCCGTTTGCGCCACAGGAGCAACGGGTTTCTGATGAAAACTGATTTGCTCCCCACGAAGCTCTTCTGCAGCAGGGCGCAGCAGCTGGCGGTTCTCCAGAACGACCTCTTTGGGACGATCTTCTTTTTGCAGGGCAGTTTTCACCGCGTGATACACGGCCTCGAACACCGGGCGTTCATTGACAAAGCGCACTTCCAGCTTAGAGGGATGCACGTTTACATCCACTGCCTGGAATGCCATTTCCAAATGCAGCACACAGGCCGGGAATTTTCCGACCATGACGCTGCCTTTAAACGCCTCTTCCAGCGCAGCCATAGCCGTGCGGCTTTTGACAAAACGGCCATTGATAAAAACCTGCTGCATACTGCGGTTGGGGCGGCTGTTTACCGGTCGGCTGACAAAGCCCCACACCCGGATATGCTCATATTCGTACTCCACCGGCATCAGGCCGTTGGTAAAATCGCGGCCATACACCGCATAAACGGCGGACTTCAATTTTCCATCGCCGGGGGTATGCAGCTGCTCTTTTCCTTCTCGGATAAACCGCAGGGAGATTTCCGGATGAGAAAGGGCGATCTTATCGAGCACGCCTGCCACGGCATTGGCCTCGGTGACATCTTTTTTCAAAAACTTCATGCGGGCCGGGGTATTATAAAACAGGTCGCGGATCAGGAAGGTTGTCCCCTGCGGGCATCCTGCATCGTCCAGCAGCTTTTCTTCGCCGCCTTCTATCACATACCGCGTGCCCATCGTCTCTTCGGGTGTGCGGGTCATCACGTCCACCTTTGCCACGGCAGCGATGGAGGCCAGCGCTTCCCCACGGAAGCCCAGCGTGCAGATGGATTCCAGATCATCCTGCACGGCAACCTTACTGGTCGCATGGCGCAAAAATGCCACCGGCACATCCTCACGGCTCATTCCGCAGCCGTTGTCGGTAATGCGCATATAGGAAATCCCGCCGTTTTTGATCTCCACTGTCACGGCAGATGCCCCGGCGTCAATAGCGTTTTCCACCATTTCCTTGATGACCGATGCAGGGCGCTCCACCACTTCTCCGGCGGCGATCAGCTCCGCCACATGGGCGTCCAGCACATTGATTTTCCCCATCCTTTTTCCTCCCTTCTTACAAACAGTATTCATACCGGGCGTTGCACAAATGCACCTGGGGTACGTCTACCTCCACGGTATCCACAAACCGGAATCCAAAAGCCTCATAGACTGCCCGCAGTTTTTCCCGGTCAGCGCGGCAGTCCAGCCGCAGGCAGAAAATCCCAAGTTTTCTGGCATAGCCTGCTGCGAATTCCAGCATTTTCTGCGGCAGCCCCGTACCGGCAAAACCCTGCGCCACTGAAAGCCGGTGGATATACACAGCAGAGCCCTTCTGTTTTTCCGGCCAGAAAACCGGGTCTTCGGTGACCAGCAGCGCCGTTGCTGCCGGAATCCCGTCGCACAACAGCAGATACGGCTCAAACCCTTCTTCAAACACCGCTTCTGCCGTAAGGTGGCAGGGCAGCCACTGGATGATACCCTTTTGCGCCATGCGGTCATTGGCACTGCGGAGCACCTGCAAAAACTGCTCTTTCTGTTCTTCTGTTTCGGCTTTTATGATTTGAATACGCATGGGTTCTCCTCTCAGGAATGTTCTTTTGCCAGCTTTACCAGTGAAAACAGCTCATTCATGCACTCAATAGGCGTCAGGGTGTTTACGTCCAGCTCCCGAAGGCGCCGGAGCACTTGGCCCTGTGGTGCGGTTTCCAGCATGGTCATCTGGGCAGGCTCCTCTTTGGCGGACTTCTTTTTCCCTGCGGCCGTTACCGGCACACCGGATTCCAGTTCTTTCAGGATCTGCCGTGCACGCCGCACGACTTTATCCGGTACACCCGCCAGCTTGGCGACCTCTACACCGAAGCTGTCGTCTGCGCCGCCGCGCACAATGCGCCGCAGGAAGGTGATATCATCCCCATGCTTTTTTACGGCAATGCTGAAATTCCTGACCCCTTCCAGCTGTTCTTCCAGCTCGGTCAGCTCGTGGTAATGGGTGGCGAACAGCGCCTTTGCCCCCAGCAGCTTCGGGTCGGCGACATATTCCAGCACAGCACGGGCAATGCTCATTCCGTCAAAGGTAGAGGTACCGCGGCCGATTTCATCCAGTACCAGCAGGCTGTTGGGCGTAGCGTGGCGCAGGATATCCGCCACTTCGGTCATCTCCACCATAAAGGTGGACTGTCCTGCCGCCAGGTCATCAGAAGCGCCGACGCGGGTATAAATGCCGTCTACAATACCGATCTCCGCCGAAGCTGCCGGTACAAAACAGCCGATCTGCGCCATAAGCACAATGAGGGCAATCTGACGCATATAGGTGGATTTACCCGCCATATTGGGGCCGGTGATGATGGCAACACGGTTGCGGTTCATGTCCAGTTCCACATCATTTGGCACAAACGGCGCGCCGTGCAGCAGCGCTTCCACCACCGGATGGCGGCTGTCTTTCAGAATCAGCCGCCCGCTCACATTGACTGTGGGGCGCACATAGTCGCGCGCTGCGGAAACCTGGGCAAACGAAGCCACCACATCCAGCGCTGCCACCGCCCGGGCAGTCATCTGCACACGGCCCATTTCAGCGGCCACTTTTTTGCGGACTTCTTCAAACAGTCGGCTTTCCAGCTGCACGGAACGGTCGCTGGCGCCCAGAATCCGGTTTTCCAGTTCTTTCAGCTCAGGGGTAATATAGCGCTCACAATTGGTCAGCGTCTGCTTGCGTATGTACTCATCCGGCACCTGGCTGCGGTAGGAATTGGTTACTTCTATGTAATAGCCGAACACGCGGTTATAGCCGATTTTCAGCTTGGGAATCCCGGTACGCTCCCGCTCGCGG
Organism: Candidatus Gallacutalibacter pullistercoris; assembly: GCA_018710915.1. GTDB lineage: Bacteria > Bacillota > Clostridia > Oscillospirales > Acutalibacteraceae > Heritagella_A > Heritagella_A pullistercoris. The sequence continues at coordinate 4,440 of DVIY01000028.1, read as the reverse complement.
GCCTCTACCGAAGCAAGCAGCCCTTTTCCGCCCGTCATGTCACTGCGAAGCTGATCCAGCTCTTCGGAATACCCGGCATGGATGATACCGCCTTCCCGGATGGAGAAGGGCGGTTCCTCTACAATGGCCCGGTCAATCAGGCTGCACACGTCCTCCATGGGGTCGATCTGCCGCCAAACTTTTTTTAAAAATTCAGACGAAACATTTGAAAGCTGCTGTTTCAGTCCCGGCAGGCGGCACAGGGCGGACCACAGTGCGCGCAGCTCCCGGCCATTGGCGGAGCCGTACACAATACGGCTCATAATGCGCTCGAGATCCTGCATACCGGTCAGCTGCTCCACCACGCCATCGCGGAACATGGGGTCGCGCAGCAGCTCTTCCACCGCGTTGAGGCGGCGGGTAATCAGCCCGGGACTGAGCAAAGGCTGCTCCATCCAGCTGCGCAGCTGGCGTTTGCCCATAGCAGTGCGGGTTTTATCCAGCACCCACAGCAGGGAACCCTTCTTTTCCTTACTGCGCATGGTCTCGGTCAATTCCAGATTGCGGCGGGTATTGAGATCCAGACGCATAAAACGGCTTTTTTCATAATACTCAATGTTTTCCAGCCGCTCCAGGCCGCCACGCTGCGTGCGGTGCAGATAACCCAGCATCTGCCCAACTGCGCGGACAATCAGCGGCGTTCCAGCGTCACCCAGCTCTTTTTCGGTTTTCGCATGAAACTGCTCCAGCACCATCTTCCGGCAGATTTCGGGCTCGCACTCTTCTTCCGAAAGGCACTCCATGGCGGCTGAAAGCTTCTCCCGTACAAAACCAGGCATGTGCTTGAAATCCAGCGCGGTGGGGTTGATGAGGATTTCGCGCGGGGAAAAGCGGGAAAACTCACCGCATACCTGCTGTTCCAGCTCACGGTCATCATCGGTGAGCAGTGTGGCGTGCAGTTCTCCGGTGGAAACATCGGCAAAGCACACGCCAGCCTGTCCGTTTTCCACACAGACAGAAGCGAGATAGTTGTTTTTCCCCTCGTCCAGCATGCTGTTTTCCAGAATGGTACCAGGCGTCACCACGCGGATGATATCCCGTTTGACCAGGCCCTTTGCGGTGGCGGGGTCTTCCATCTGTTCACAGATGGCTACCTTATACCCTTTTTGTACCAACCGGGCCAGGTAATTTTCGTAGCTGTGAAACGGCACGCCGCACATGGGGGCACGCTCTTCCAGACCACAGTCCCTTCCGGTGAGGGTCAAATCCAGCTCACGGGAAGCGATCTTGGCATCTTCAAAAAACATCTCGTAAAAATCGCCCAGCCGGAAAAACAGAAGGGTATCCGGGTTTTCTTCCTTCAGGCGCAAATACTGTTTCATCATTGGGGAAAGATCAGCCATCTGTTTGTGCACTCCACTTTCAAATTCAAAATGAAAAGGCACGCCGCCTGATGGCTTTGGGGAAGGGCCCGCCCTCTCCGCAGCCCCTCAGCCGGCGTGCAGCATTTTTCTTAACAATCCATTAGTGGCAGCCGCCGCAAGTAGCGCAGCTGCCGGTGCAGGAAGCCTCATAGTCAGCGGTTTCCGGGTCTTCGCCCTCCACGCTCTTGGTAATGATGGCGGTAACGCGCTGCATCAGGCCGTCCATCTCCTCGCGGGCTGCATTGTAGGCGGTCATGTTGGGGTTCTGCATGATCTGAGCATACACGTGGCGCAGCTCTTCGTTGAGCTTTGCAATCTTTGCTTCATCAGCGTTTTCGCTGCTGCTTTCGTTGTTGATGGACAGGCGCTTCAGGTTGAAATCGCCGATCAAATCCTGCAGCTGCTGGTCATCTTCGCAATTCTGGGCTGCCAGCTGCATATTCAGGTAACGGTCATCCTTCTGAATGGCCTTACCGAGTTCTCTTGTCATTTCGATGATATCCATAGGTATCCTCCGTTATTTGTTATTTATTCCTTCGGGGAAATCTGTTCTCCCCGCAGAATCCAGTTTCTTGCGGCAGTCACGCGCACGTTGACAAACTGCCCGATGAGAGACAGCTCTCCCGGAAACTCCACGATGATGCTGCCATCTGTCCTGCCTGCCAGCAGCCCGGTTTTCGGGTTGACCTCTTCCACCAGCACGCGTTCCTTATTACCCACCATGCCTGCGCAGCGCCGTGCAGCAATTTCTTCCTGCACCTGCAGCAGCTCAGAGAACCAGCGGGATTTCTCCTCATAGGGGATGGGGTCGGGCATTTTGGCCGCCACTGTACCCACACGAGGGGAATAAATGAAGGTGAACAGAGAGGTGAATTCCACCTCTTCGATCAGGCTGACTGTATCGCGAAACTCCTCATAGGTTTCCCCGGGGAAGCCCACAATAATATCGGATGTCAGGGAAACATCCGGGATTTTTTCTTTGCAGTAAGAAATCAATTCCAGATACTTTGCGCGGTCATACTTCCGGTTCATCTCTTTCAGCACCCGGTCATTGCCGGACTGGAAAGGCAGATGCAGATGATGGGAAATATGACAGCTGCCGGCGATGACGTCGATCATCTCACGGGTAGCGTCTTTGGGATGAGAGGTCATAAAGCGGATGCGGTAGTCTCCCTCCACAGCGTCCAGCCGGCGCAAAAGCTCTGCAAAGGAAATGGGATTTTCCAGCCCCTTCCCGTAGGAATTGACATTCTGTCCCAGCAGGGTGATCTCCTTGTATCCCGCTGCCACCAGCTCGCGGAACTCCCTTTCAATCGCCTCGGGCTCACGGCTGCGCTCTCTGCCGCGCACATAGGGCACCACGCAGTAAGAACAGAAATTATCACAGCCGTACATCACAGTCAGCCATGCACGGAAATTCCCGTCCCGATGAACGGGCAGCCCTTCGATGATGGTTTTATCCTCGCTGTCATCTCCCCGCTCAAAAACCCGGTGGCTGTCTACCAGCACTTCACGCAGCATCTGGGGGAATCGGTGGATAACATGTGTGCCGAACACCAGGTTGACAAAAGGGAAGCTTTTTCGGATACGCTCAGCCACATGCTCCTGCTCCATCATACAGCCGCACAGGGCGATGATCAGAGAGGGGTTTCGGCGTTTGATATTTTTCAGCGCGCCGACATTGCCGTAAATACGGTCCTCTGCGTGCTCACGCACCGCACAGGTATTGAACAGGATCAGATCAGCCTGGTCTTCTTCTTCGGTAAAACCAAAGCCCATCTTTTCCAGCATGCCTTTGATTTTTTCACCGTCAGCCACATTCTGCTGGCAGCCATACGTGCGCACGAGCGCAAGGGGCATTTCCCCTCTGGCACGGACCTGCATAATCTGCGCCACGTCCGACATATAACGTGCCTGCTCCTGCCGGTCCCACGGTTTTTGATTCGTCAAGAACGGGTACCTCCTTTATATACTTTCCAAACCGCCAGCTATTAGCGACGGTACATTTCAGTATAGCACACCCCGCCTCTTTCTTCAAGGAATATCGGCGATTTCCGCGTTTTACCGCAGCCGCCGCAGGGGAAGTGCATCATTGTGCCATTTGTTTCCTTCGATTTTCTCATACACTTTGCGGGTAACCACTGCAATACCAACCGCGACCACCACTCCGATAGCAGTAGAAAGCCCCTGGACCGGCATAAATCCAGCTTCTCCCAACAGAACAGGCAGGTGCTGAAGCGTCAGCATCCCCATTGCGATAAACACCCATTTGCAGTCCAGCCGTCCCGAAACCGCCATCCAGATTAACACGGCGATACAGGCATACATGGTCATCATGCACAGCTGGTCAATTCCCATTGTAAAGAACGGGACCGGGCTGCCGGAAAGCTGGTTAATCATCCCCTGCACCGCAGTGAGGTCTGTCTCACTCAGGCCGGACAGCGCCCCCTCTACGCCAACCTCTTCCACATAGGCTGCCATGGTAAAATAGGTAAAGCAGCTCAGCCCAGTAGAAAGGATTGCCCCTGCAGAAGCATGACCCAGGCCCGCCATGACCGCCTGGGAGCCACGGTTCATGGAATCCCCCATTACCTTGGCAATAATTGCAAATTCCATGGGTTCAAAGAGCGCATTTCCAAGCAGGCTGAAAAAAATGGAAAGCACCGGGTTTTCCATGATTTGTGGAAAGATAAACACCATGCAGAACAGGAAGATCTGCCGTATCACCATGACAAACAGCAGATACATGCTAATGCCTATCAGAAACAGCTTAATTGGCGCATGTTTTTTGATTTTCATAATCGCCAGCGACAAAACCGGCGCCCCAATACACACCATCATGGTAAAAACCATACCGATAATCGTAATCGAAGATACCATTATTAACAATCCCTCCGCCTCTTGAATTTTACACAGCCGTTCCTTTCCGAACTGTATGCTGTGATACATGCTGGGGTATCAGACATTGGATTTTATTATATCACAATCGGGGCTGGTTTGTCGAACAAAACAGGAAGATATTTATCGGAACTTTTCC
>DVIY01000242.1 GCA_018710915.1 Candidatus Gallacutalibacter pullistercoris | reverse complement strand
TTTTTATTCTGCTGATTTCGACGATATCTCCCACCGAAAGGAGCCTCCCCCCTATGCAGCTGCAATTCCCTATTACCCCTGATGAATTTACCCGCTCAGAGCAAATGATTCTGGAATATATCGGCAGTCATACCGATGAATTTCTGTTTCTTCCAATAGGGCAGATTTCGGCACAATTGGGGCTATCGGATGCAACCCTTTCACGCTTTGCCCGAAGAGTAGGCTGCCGTGATTTCAAGGCTCTGAAATCACTGGTGATGGAACAGAGCGGCAGTCATGGGCCTGCGGTTAAATTGGCTGGAACCCTACAGGAAGAAGGCGGATTTTCTTTGTCTGCCTGGATTCGTCAGCAACAGCTGTATTTGGAAAAAACGTTGGAACAAATTGATGAAACCGAATTTAATCGGGCAGTTACCGCACTCTCAAAAGCACAGCATGTCTTTATTCATGGAAAAAATGCTTCTTCTGCTCTGGCTCGTCTTCTGAACTTCCGGCTGCGCCGATTAGGGCTACAAGTTACTCTGCTTCCCTCAGGAGGCTCAGAACTGATCGAAGGACTTTCCTTCGCAGAAAAAGATGACCTTGTGGTTTTATTCAGCTTTTCGAAACTCTCGCGTGAAGGCCGCATTCTGTTGGATTACCAAAAGGAAATTGGTTATCAAACACTTTGCTTCACCAGCCGGACCTATCTCCCCGAAGAACAGCGGGCAGATATCAATCTTTTTGCCTACCGTGGATCTGAACGTGAATACCATTCTCTGTCAGCACCGACTGTGCTCACAGACGCGCTGGTTGTTGCTGTCAGTGAGCGCCGTGGAACTGCAGGGCTACAAAAACTTTCAGAACTGCATCGTTTAAAAAAACGCTATTTCAGCGAATAAAACAGAGCCCCCTGCATCCTTTTCAGAAATGCAGGGGGCTCTTTATCAGTCGTCTATTGAAAATGAAAATCAGCCAAAAGCTGTTTGGAAAAATCGTTTACTCTACATGAATCCGTGCTTCCCATTCTTTTTTCATTTCAGGAGAAGCGCTTTTCAGTTTTTCAAGCGTATAGTCAACACCAAGAGACTTCCATTTGTGAAGGCCCGAGGAATGGTACGCCATAATCTCTGCATCACGGATACATGCATACTGCTTTCGCAGTGTACGGATTGCCGCAAAATGCTCTTCATTGTCGTTGATTCCCTGAATAACCGGACAGCGCAAAATAACCGGTTTTCCCATACGATTCAATTCTGCCAGCGTTTCCAACACCCGCTCTTCCGGTATGCCCGTAAGGCTGCGATGCGCTTCACCAGTCGCTTTATAATCCAAAAGGAAAAGGTCTGCCATGGGAGCCAGCTGCTGCAGCCGGTCATGCGGAATGACTCCGTTCGTTTCCAGACAAACATGCAGCTGTTCGTCTTTGGCCGCTGTCAGCAGTTCCATTAAGAACGGGAATTGAAAGGTCGGTTCTCCGCCGGTAAATGTCACGCCTCCGCCGGAAGAAGCAAAGTACTTGCGGTCTTTTACCACTCCATCCATTACCTGACGGGCGGTCATTTCCCGGCCAAAAATTTTCAGGCAGCCCACTGGGCATTCCTGTACGCACTTCCCGCAGGCAATGCATTTTTGAAAATCAATTTTATGCTGCCCATCTTCTGTGATATGGTGCGCCTGTACGGGACAAGCCGCAGCGCAGGAACCACAGGAAACGCATTTTGAAAAATCACACGACAGCTCCGGCTCCGGGTGCAGCGATTCCGGGTTGTGGCACCAGGGACAGCGCATCATGCAGCCCTTCAGAAAAACCAAAGTGCGGATTCCAGGGCCGTCATACACGCAAAATTTTTGAATATCAAAGACAATCCCCATGCTGCGGCGCCTCAGCTTTCATAGGTGGTGCGCAACAGGATTTCATTCTGAATGACAGGATCCAGCTCAACAAAGCGGGCACTAAAGCCGCCCACACGGATAATCAGGTTCTGATAGCGCTCCGGTGTCTTCATGGCATTTTCCAAATCTTCGCGCCCAACAACCGCCAGGTTGGTCTGTACACCGCCGTTTTCATAGAAAGTACGAAGCACTGCCTTGACCTTTTCGTAAGAGTTCTTCATCATCTCCTTGGTAAAGCGGATATTGTGAATGACACCCACATGTTCACTGGGGTCAATCTTGCTCATGGAATTGAGCAGAGAAGTAATACCGTTCTGGTCTGCACCGATGGAAGCACCATTACCATTGGACATAGGTGCACCCTTGTGGCGTCCACATGCAGACGCCAGACAATATACACCGCATTCAGCGCTCATGCTGTTATTCACGCTCACAATGTTATAACGGTGCAGTCCCACTTCCTGCCCTGCGCGAATGGTCATCTGCGCAATATGGTCGAAAACCCGAACTGCCATTTCATCAGCGTAGTCATTATCGTTGCCATATTTGGGGGCGTTCAGCAGTATGCGGCGTTCTTTCTCGTACCCCTCAAAATCGCAGTCCAGCATTTTTACCAGCTGCGGCAGCGTAAAGACATGATCGTCATATACCAGTTTGCGGATTGCCGTAAAGCTGTCGGAAGCACTAATAATGCCAAAAATTTCGGAAGAGGCATTTTCATACCGCACACCGCCGTTCAGGATTCCTTTTCCGCGTGCAATACAGTCGTCCATCAGCAGGCTGATATGCAGATAGCCAGCCTGTTCTCCGGCAACATCATAATTCAGTTTCTTGTACAGTGCTGCATGGCGCACAACTGGTTCCAGCTGACGGGAATAAGCATCCCACAGCTTTTCAAAAGTATCCATCTCTTCCAGTGCGCCGGTATCTTCGCCGATGCGCATATTCCAGTAGAGATCCATACCGCGGTGCAGGGTTACTTCCAGCGCTTTCAGCAGGTTGATGCCATTGTTCGGGGTTCCCAGAGAAAGGCCCTCCATCACATATTCTCCGCATCCAAACGGCAGATAGCGCTCTGCTTCTTCTTCGGTTACTCCGTACACCTTCTGTACAGCTGGGATATTGGTCTCATCACTGTAAATAATAGGGAAGGTGGTTCCCTCTGCGTTGACTTTCAGTGCCTTGTCATACAGGCGCTCATCCATTCCGTGATAATAGCGCATGGTCAGCTGCGGCACAACTTCCTTAAACCGGCGGGAAACTTCCATAATCACCAGCGCCAGCTCATCGGCATTTTTTTCGTTGCGGCGCCCGCGGCCACCGATAATGACACGGCTGTCGTGGATTTTATACACACGCAGCATATGGCGGTACATGGAAGTCAACAGGTCAATTGCTTCTTCTTCCGTAAGACGGCCACTATCGCGATCCTGCACATACAGATCGCCCAGATACACATCCATACGTCCGTAATTCATCAGGTCAGAAATCATGGAATAAACCCACATCAGCTGCAAGCCTTCGAGGAAAGTCTGCGGCCGCTGGGCCTGGATATTATGCAGAGCCTGTGCCATTCTGGAGAAATGTTCTTTTCCTGTTTTCTCCAGCATTTCCAGTGCCTGTTTTTCGTAAGCAGCGCATGCATCTGCAATGGTATCCACTGTCATCTGCAATGCCGGATAGAAGGTATTTTCAGGCTCTTTCTGTGCATAGGAATCAATCTCTTCGCGCAGTCCAGGCAGTCCCAGCCGTACCAGTTTATCCAGATCTACGGTTGTGCCAGCCAGACGGCAGCCTGCATTTCCGATTCCGGGATCACGGAATCCCACACCCATCAGCTCGTCTTCCGTCTCCAGATACCGATCCTGCAAATGGCGTACAGTCTTTTCCTGCTGCCAAAAATCGTAGGCTTCGCGCACACGCTGTTCATATTCAGGCTCGAGTGTGCCTTCCAGTTCTTTCAGTGCTTCCTCCACTTTATCATTGTGGAAAAAATACGTATACAAACCGCCATATTGCGGGCTGAATCCTACCCAGTGATGCTGCATCCGTCCAGCGATGAGGTCATCTTCCACCAGCGGTACCAAAATATTCGGGGTTTGCAGTTTGAGGCACTTTGCCTCGCGCAGATATTTATCAGATTCCGAGCGATATACCTGCGTAAATTCCAATACATAGTTCAGTTCTTTCATAAGCTCCATTTTAAAGGCCTCCCCTCTTTGTTGATACCTACAGAATAGCGCATTTTGGTCTATGATTCTTGTTGTAAATTAGCCTGTTTTTGTGGTATATTGATATTGGCCTTCCAAAGAAAAAGGGGGAATCTTTATGGAAATTCCACGTTACAGTACCTCCGATTTTGACCCCGCAGCGGAATTTGGATTTTTGCAGCAAAACAGCGTAAAAGAAACCGCGCCCATGCATACCCATGAATTTTTCGAAATTTTCCTGGTAACAGACGGCCAGGCTCTCCACCTGGTCAATGATGCTGTGCAGAATATCCAACAGGGCGATCTGGTTTTAATCCGCCCTGATGACCGCCACTGCTATGACTATTATCAGAGCTTTGATTTCCGTTTTATTAACATTGCCTTTTCCATCGAAACACTTTCCCTAATCTCCGACCTGTTCACACCGGAAAAACCTTTTGCTGTGCTGATTTCTGCGCCGCTCCCACCGGTCACACACCTTTCTCCAGAAGAATCCGGTTTTGCTGCGCAGGAATTGAGTCGTGCTTCTGAACTGCGCCGCACGGCTTCTCCAGAATATGCGCGCTACTATTTTCGCAGCCTGCTTTCATTTCTGCTGTGCCGCCATTTTTTCCTTCCGCAAAACCGTCCTGAAATACCCCGTCGGCTTGCACAGGCTGTCACCTCCATGCATGCGATTGCAAATTTTCAGCAGGGGTTGCCTAAAATGCTTTCGCTTTGCAGCTGTTCAGAAGAGCATCTCTGCCGTGAATTCAAACGCCACTACCACACCACACCGGTGGCATTCATCAATCGGCTGCGGCTGGAATACGCCGCTTACCTGCTTTCCAACACCCAACAGGAAATCATCGACATCTGCGGACAGTGCGGGTTTGGGAACCTCTCTCATTTCTACCACCTGTTCCGGGAAAAATTTGGCCTCTCCCCCGGAAAATACCGGGCGGCTGCACGTCGGGCAGAACTGCCATAAAAATAAAAAATCCCTGCGGAGCAAAAGCTCACAGGGATTTTTTCATACTGTTTATTGGATTATTTTTACAGATTACAGCCGTTCGCGCAGATATTGCCAAATCAGCTGCTCCAATTCGGGTGTCCAAAAATTCCCTTCATGAATACCGCCTGTTACCCGCACCAGCTGTGCATCATAACCCGATTCCAAAAGTTTGCGATACATCTTTTCTGACTGATGGAACGGCACCACCGGATCGGCGTCACCGTGCAGCAATAAAAACGGCGGGTATCCTTTTCCGGCTTCCACACGGAACAGCGGACTCATTTCCCTCACTTTTTCCCAGGAAATCCCCCCCTGTCCATCCGAAACCAGCTCTGCCATTCTGGGGTCTGTCTCCGGCCCGCCCGATTGCAGGATATTGTTCACCAGTTCCTCTACGTCACTGGGGCCAAAGCAGTCCACTACCAGCTGTACACTGTCCGATTCCTTTTTCCAGTCCTCTGTACGGTAGGACCCTTCATCACCGGTCATGCCCACCAGCAAGGCTGTATTTCCTCCCGAAGAAGTCCCCCAGATTGCCACACGCTGCGGGTCAATGAGATACTGTTCTGCGTGAGCGCGCAGGAAACGGATTGCCGTCTTTACATCCTGCAAAAAGGCCGGAAATGCATACCCTTCCCGGCAGTCCCGATGCGTAACGCTCGCCACCACAAAACCCTGCCTTGCCAAAGCACCCAGCTGCGGCAATTCGTATCCCGGATTGGGTGTTGTCCAGCCGCTTCCCTGTACAAATACAATCAGCGGATAACGCCGGTCCCTGCGCCAGGGGCACAAAATCTGCATGGCAAGCGGCTTTCCCTCTGGCGCTGCATACTCCACATCGCGAAACAGCTCCGCCATTCCATCCAGATGTTCACTGCATGGAAGTACGGTAATAGAATCTTTCTTCCTCATACAACCACTCCTTTGCGAGCGGCTCTAGCAGCCGCCGCGCTGTGCCCAATATTTTTGCAATACGCCCGGGCTTATGATTCTTTCTTTTCCTCGAGCAAACGATTGATCAAATCGAGCATATTGGGAATCGATTTGGATTTATCGAATTTTTCACAGGATTCTTTCATGTTTTGCAGCTTATTCTCATCCTGCAGCAGTGTTTCAATGGTTTCTGCACAGCTGTCCCCTTTTCCGATTCGCACAGCCATGCCATGATTCATCAGGAAATTGGCGTTGTCTTCTTCCTGTCCGGGGATGGCGTCGAATACGGCCAGCGGGATATTGCATGCCAGCGCTTCTGAAATCGTCAGTCCGCCGGGCTTGGTAACAATCAAATTGGAGGCCTTCATATATTTCTCTACTTCACTGGTAAAGTAAACCAGCTTGCACTTTTTGGGGCTCTGCGGAATTTCTTTCTCAAATGCCTCATAAAGCTTTTCATTGCGCCCCGTAATGATAATAATCTGGAAATCCTGCGGCAGCTCGGTGATTTCACGGAAAACCGAGAGGATATTATTCACTCCGAAACTGCCCGCCATAATCAGAATGGTCATCCGGTTTTCATCCAGTCCCAGTTCACGCAAAATCGCCTGTTTGTCGGCTTTTTCAAAAAACACATCATGCACGGGAATCCCGAACGGATATACCTTTTCCTGTGGCACATTCATATAGCGCACCATATTTTCCGCCATATCTTCATTGGACACAATATAAGCATCCACACAATCAGAAAGCCAGGTTTTATGGGGACCATAGTCTGTCATCACACAAAGCAGGGGCGCTTCCAGCTTGCCGTCTGCTTTCAAATCAGAAATCATTTCCGTTACAAAAGGATGCGTGGTAATAATGGCATCCGGCTGGAATTCCTGAATCAACGGAAACAGCCTGCGCCGGAACATACCCGAAAGCTTTGGCACAAGATTGGCAAAATGCGTTTCCTGATTCGTGCTCTCATACAGCTTTCCAAACATTTTGGGCGCTTTAGTGGCCAGAAAATGATATCCATCACATACGGTTTTGTCCAACACACTGCTGATGGTTTTCAATGCATCCGCTACCCGAACTTCCACACCAGGGCAATTATCATTCAAGTACTTTTCAATTGCTACTGCTGCACGAATATGGCCGCCGCCCGTCGCCGCAGTCAAAATCAAAATTTTCATAAATCAAATCATCTCCTACCGATTTGGTAAGGCTGTCGCCTTTCTCTCCAAAATCACCATGTCCATCTGTATTTTCCATGCTCAAGTCTACGACAACATTATATCATACCGGCAGAAAAAGTTCCAGTATTCTGACTTTTCTGCTGGTAAAGTATTGTTGAATATGGAAATTTTTCTTTGTAATCAAGCTGTAACTTTACATTTCGAATCTAAAAACCTATAATAGAGAAAGGATTTGCTGTTTTTCTGTTAAATTTTGTTTTTTAAGTTTGGCTGTTTTGTGCGGCTAAATTTAAATGTCAGCAGGAGGTTTTTATTTATGTCTTCACAGAATAAGACTTCAAAATTATCTTTATTCCTCAGCAAACGCAAGACACTGGTAGCAGCAGCTGCTGCGGCTGTTATTGTAGTGGTTGCTGTTGTAATGGCTGCGATTTGGATTATCCCGCAGGCTCTTTCTTCTTCGGGGGACTCCTCTGATGCTTCCCAAACGCAAGCCACCGCAACTCCCGAAGCGACTCCGGAAATTGCGAAATTTGCTTCCGGAATTTCAATCGGAGGAATTGATGTTTCCGGCAAAACGGAAGAACAGGCACTCAAGCTGCTTCAAGATTCTGAAGAGAAGCTGATCGGCACTTATGAAGTTACGGTAACCTATGGCGAAGAATCGATTAAAATTACGCAGGATGACATGGCTTTTACCTTTGACCTTGAAAAAGCGGTTACAGAGGCCATGAAATTCAGCGATTCCCTGACAGAGGATGCTACCGCCAAAAAAGACTTCCCGCTTACCCCCGAAATCAACTATGACGGCGTTAAAACCCGGCTGGATGAATTTACTGCTACCATTGAAAAAGACCCGGTAGACGCCACGGTTGTTTCTTTTGATTCTTACAGCGGCACTTTCTCTTATAAAGATGGTAAAAACGGCTTGAAAGTAGACGAAGAAAAGCTTTATGAAGATGTGCTGGCCATTTTAAAGGGTGACAAAGTCGGCACTGTAGAGGTTGTTGCCGAAGAAGTTCCCTTTGATAAAACCAAAGCAGAAGTGGCTGCCCATATGCAGAAGCTGGGAACTTTCAGCACCTATTCTACCAACACCGCCAACGGCAACCATAACATGAGCCTGGCTCTTCAGTCGATGAACGGAAAAGTGGTACAGCCCGGCGCAACCTTCTCTTTTAACGGCACTACCGGAAACACAACGAACGGTTCTCTGGGATATCTCCCCGCAGGCGCAATTGCCAACAACCAGTCTGTCCAGGCTTATGGCGGTGGTATCTGTCAGGCTTCTACAACTTTGTATGGTGCGGTTATCCGTTCTGACCTGGAAATCGTAACCCGTTATAATCATCTGTGGCCCTCTACTTATGTACCAATCGGTCAGGATGCTACCGTCGATTATCCGGGTCTTGATTTCCAGTTCCGCAATTCTACTGAATACCCGATTTATATTCAGGCCGGTATGAGCGGCACCAAGCTGACCGTAACATTGTATGGTTACAAAGACCCCAGCTATGACTATATTGAGGTAACTTCACAGCAGACTGAAACTATTCCAAAACCTGCTGCCCAGATCACGGTTGACAACAGCCTGAGCAAAGGCGAAATCGTCTGCGACAACAAAGGCAATGCCGGTTCCCGTGCGATTGCTACCAAGCTGTATTATAAAGACGGCGTTGTTGTAAAAACCGAATCCCTTCCCTCGTCTTATTACCGTCCGGTAGCACCGGTCTATCGTGTAGGCCCCGGAACAGATACTTCCAGCATTGGCGGCAGTTCTTCTTCCGCAACTGCAAAGCCGACTGCAAAACCCACTGCAAAACCCACTGCAAAACCCACTGCAAAACCCACTGCAGAACCCACTGCAAAACCTACCTCCAAGCCGACTGCGAAACCCACCCCGGAACCCACTGAGGAACCTGCCTCTGAGCCGGAATCTTCTGAAACCTCTTCGCAGCAGTCTGTAGAGGAATTTTCTTCCCAGCCATAAGCCTGAATTTCCCGCCGGAAAACCGGCGGGATTTCTTTGCCTTTTATTTTGCCACACCATAAAAACAGCTAAAATAGTCAATGATAATAAACATTTTTCCATTCTTTATGGACTTGACTTTTTCGGCTGTTCCTGTAAAATGTAAATATGTTATCTGGTATTGTGTTTGAAGTCACATCCCGTTTTCTGATTAAAATCTCAGATTTCAGGGGACCCAGTTATTTAAATTTTTGAAAAAGGAAGTTCCTGCTTTTGCAGGTTTATGTGTTGTGTATGCCGAATATTTGTCTGCGTCCAACACAGGAAAGGAATGGTCCAGTTTCATGACGGCTGCTCCTAAGATCAGCATTATTGTCCCTGTATATAATGTCGCTTCTTATGTAGGTGAATGTCTTTCTTCTCTGGTACATCAAACTTTTACCGATTTTGAGGTAATTGCTGTCAATGATGGCTCTACCGATGGCTCTTTGGCAATTTTGCGGGAGTTTGAGGAATCTTTCCCCTTTGTGCATGTCATTGACCAGCCCAACTCCGGTGTCAGCCCCGCACGTATGGCAGGCCTTGCCATGGCTCGCGGCGAGTATATCTCGTTTGTAGATGGAGACGACTATGTTGTCCCAAATTTCCTGGAAAAACTGTATACTGCTGCGGTTGAGAATGACGCAGATATCGTTTGCTGCAACTATTATTTCCGTTTTGAAACCACCGGCTTTACCATTACCTATCCATGGTGCTGGAAAAGCGTGCTGGATCGGGATAAGGCTATGCAGCGCTTAATTCGGGATTACTCTATTCAGGGCTTTTTGTGGAACAAGCTCTACCGTCGGACCCTCTTTACCGAGCATGATATTCCATTCCCGGCCATGTGCTTTGAAGATATGATTATGAACCGGGCTTTGTTTTCTCATGTACAGAAGGTAGTTACCATGCGCGCTCCGCTGTATTATTACCAGCAGCGCCATACCAGCGCACTAAATACGATGACTCCCAAAAAAATCAACGATTTCTTCCGGATGCTGGTAATGACCCGGCGTTTTCTGCAGGAGCTGGGAGAGTATGATAAATTTCAATTCAGTTACCGTATCCTGTGCGGAAAAACTGCGTTTTGCTCTCTGTACTATATTCTTAAAATGCACATGGATCATCATCGGGCCGCCGGTTTTCTGACCAACCTGAAAAAAGTTTCAAAATCGGTGCGCCTTTTTATCGGGAATGATTTTGATTCCCTCTCTGAGGTCTCTCTTGATGTGGTAGACGCTCCCAGGGCTGAAACCAATTATTCTCACTGATCCATCATGCCCCGTTGCGCCTTGCAGCGGGGCTCTTTTGCCCTTTGAGGCTGATTTTACAAAACAAGGAGGATTTCCCCATGAATGACGGTTTTATCCGGCTGGGCGCTGCCACCCCGGCCATCCATGTGGCGGACTGTGCCGCCAACGCAGACGAAATCTGCCGAATTGCCCGTGAGGCCTGTGAAGCCGGTGTCAATATCCTGTGTTTTCCCGAGCTGTGTGTCACCGGCTATACCTGCGGCGATCTGTTTCTGGAACCGGTACTGCTGAAAGGCGCGGAAGCAGCCCTGTGCCGCATCATGAAGGAAACAGCCGATCTTCCCATTTTACTGGCTGTAGGCGTTCCGGTCGAACACAATCACCAATTGTATAATTGCGCTGCTTTCCTGCTGAAAGGAGAGCTTCTGGGTCTGGTTCCCAAACGCAATATTCCCAACTATTCCGAATTTTATGAGTCCCGCCACTTCACCCCCGGCCCCGCGCTGGAAACTGTAGTTTACTGCGGGCAGGAAGTCTCTCTGGGCTATGACCTGCTGTTTATCTGCGAAAATTTCCCCGGACTGGTTGTCGGGGCAGAAATCTGCGAAGATTTGTGGGTGGCCAATCCCCCCAGTACCCGCCTAGCCATGAATGGCGCAACGGTACTGCTGAATCTCTCTGCCAGCGATGAAACCATTGGCAAAGCCGCCTATCGCCGGGAGCTGGTGAAAAACCAGTCCGCCCGCCTGCTGGCTGCTTATGTTTATGCCGATGCCGGCATTGGCGAGTCTTCCACGGATATGGTTTTTGCCGGGCAGGACCTGATTTGTGAAAATGGCACGCTTCTGTCTGAAAGCGAGCCCTATTCCACAGGATTTGTCTATGCCGATATCGACATTGAGCGTCTATGCCAGGAGCGCCGCCGCATGAATACCTGGACGGCTCCTGACGAGGAAGACCTGCTGTTTGAGGTCAGCTTTACCCTGCCGGGAGCTTCTCTCCGCACCCCGGAACGGGTTTTCCCCTGTCTGCCCTTTGTGCCCAGCGATACTGGTGACTTGGATCATCGCTGCCGGGATATTTTGGCTATGCAGGCAGCGGGCCTGCGCACCCGTTTGGCCCACACCCGCTGCACCTGCGCGGTGGTGGGGCTTTCCGGCGGATTGGATTCCACCCTGGCTCTGCTGGTGACCGTCCGGGCCTTTGATAGTCTGAATCTGCCCCGCACCGGGATTCAAGCCGTTACCATGCCCTGTTTCGGCACCACCAGCCGTACCCGGAGCAACGCCGAAAAGCTGGCGGCAGAACTGGGCGTCTCCTTCTCCCAGGTAACCATCGGTAAAGCCGTGGAGCAGCATTTCTCCGACATCGGCCACGACCCGGACGTCCACGATGTGACCTATGAAAACAGCCAGGCCAGAGAGCGCACCCAGGTGCTCATGGATATCGCCAATCAGAAAAACGGTCTTGTGATCGGCACCGGCGACCTCTCTGAACTGGCATTGGGCTGGGCCACCTATAACGGCGACCACATGTCCATGTACGGCGTGAATGCCTCCATCCCGAAAACGCTGGTGCGCTATCTGGTGCGGTACTGCGCCCTCACCGGCACCCCTGCTCTGCGGGAAGTGCTGGAGGATATCCTCGATACCCCCGTCAGCCCCGAGCTGCTGCCGCCGGTTGACGGCCAGATTGCCCAGAAAACGGAAGACCTGGTGGGCCCCTATGAGCTCCACGACTTTTTCCTGTACTATATGCTCCGCTTCCACTTTGCCCCCGGCAAAATTTACCGTATGGCCCAGCGCTCTTTTGCGGGCACTTACGATGACGAGACCATCAAAAAGTGGCTGCGCACCTTCTATCGCCGGTTCTTTATCCAGCAGTTCAAGCGTTCCTGCCTGCCCGACGGTCCCAAAGTGGGCAGCGTGACTCTCTCACCCCGGGGGGACTGGCGGATGCCCAGCGACGCCTGTTCTAAGCTGTGGCTGGACGAAATCGACCGGCTGTAAGGGGGCGGGAACATGGAAATCACCCTGCGGATGGCTTCTCCTGCGGACGCGGAAAAAATGCTGGCCATTTATGCCCCCTATGTGGAGAATACCTCTATCACCTTTGAATACGTCCCGCCCACCGTGGAAGAATTCACCCGCCGGGTGGAGCGGATTTTGCCGCAATATCCGTGGCTGGTGTGTGAAGTGGACGGCGAGATTGCCGGATACTGCTATGCATCCGCCCATCACGAGCGTGCCGCTTTTCAGTGGGATGCGGAGCTTTCGGTCTATGTGGACAGCCGTTTCCACCGGCTTGGCATTGCGTCCCGGCTGTATCGGGCCATTACGGCACTGCTGGCCGCCCAAGGCTATTACCGGCTGTATTCCCTCATCACGGTGCCCAATCCGGTGAGTGTGGGATTCCATCAGTCTCACGGTTTTTCCACCATCGCCACCTATCCCGCTACCGGCTATAAGCTGGGCGAGTGGCACGACATGGTTGTCATGGAACGTCCACTGCGCCAATTGCAGGATGAACCGGTGCTGCCGGTTTCCTGGCAGTCGCTGGACCAGGAGTTTGTGGCGCTTTGTTTGTCGCTAAAAGAGAAGTAAGAAAGAGGAACCGCCATGTATTTTCAGCGCCTGCGGGATTTACGGGAAGACCGGGATCTGAGGCAGCAGGATATTGCCGACCTGCTGCATATCAGCCAGACCGTCTATTCCCGCTATGAACGGGGATTTCAGACCATCCCTGTTTCCCATCTGTTGGCGTTGGCTGATTTTTACGGCACATCCACTGATTATCTTTTGGGAAGGACTTCTGTTCTCACACCCTATCCAAAACAAAAAAAGATATGAGAAAACCCGGAAACACAAACTTCCGGGTTTCTTTTATTTCTCTCCTAAAATTGATACCGCCCGTTCTACATCCTCTTCCGTCAAGCCGATACATGGATCTGTTTGTATATGATGGGGTTTCAGACGAAGCTTATGTAAGTCCAGATCCTCCAGAATCACATATTTTTTGACCTCTGGATGCATTTGCAGCCACAGGAGAATCTCGTCCCCTTTTGTCAGGCTTAGACGCGGAATCAGATAGCTCTTTGTTTCCGATAAATCATCTGTTTTCCCTGCCAGCGTCATGTTGTGTTTTTTCAAAAGCGCTACCAGCTGTTCTGCTTCTGGACGAATTGGCCGCAGGTGCTCGTCCAGCCAGAACCGCCACCCGGAATGGAGAACCAGCTCCGCCCCAGTGCGGCGAACAAGTTCCCCCAACAGCTGTACACGTTCCTCGTCAATCAGCTGCCCGGAAGCAATTTGCTTGCGGCTTCGAAAGTCTGAATTCAATACGCCATCCACGTCCAAAAAAATTACTTTCATGTTCCTACTCTCCTGAATTTTTTTAAAAAACGGCTTGAATTCCTTTGACAAATGCCCTTATACAAATTGTTAAACCTTTCGAGTTTTCCACCGGTTGTTGAAACGATGTGAAAAACTTTATTGTTGTTTTGTATAAAATCTTCTTCGCTGATTTGTCAAAATTAACTTGATTT
>DVIY01000241.1 GCA_018710915.1 Candidatus Gallacutalibacter pullistercoris | reverse complement strand
CATGGAATAAGAAATAACATGTTTAGGAGGACGGTTATACTATGAGTACCAAAAAGATTGCCGTGTTGACCAGCGGAGGAGACGCCCCCGGAATGAATGCTGCACTTCGCGCTGTAGTTCGTGCAGGTATCTCCTATGGCATGGAGGTGTACGGTGTCCGCAGAGGATATAACGGCTTGTTGAACGGTGACATGTTCCTGATGAATCTGCGCAGCGTTTCTGATATCATCCATCGTGGCGGTACTTTTTTGTACACTGCCCGCAGCCCTGAATTCAATACGCCTGAAGGAGTGAAGAAAGCTGCTGACAAGTGCCGTGCAATGGGTATTGACGGCGTAGTGGTTATTGGTGGTGACGGTTCTTTCCGTGGCGCCCGTGATTTGACCAATGCGGGTATTCCCTGCATCGGTGTCCCTGGTACAATTGATAATGATATTGCATGTACTGAGTATACAGTAGGCTTTGACACTGCCATGAATACTGCTATGGAAATGATTGACCGTCTGCGCGATACCACAGAATCTCACGACCGTTGCAGCGTAGTAGAGGTGATGGGCCGCCGTTGTGGCGACATTGCCCTGCAAACCGGTATTGCGGTTGGTGCAACTGCAATCCTTGTTCCTGAAGTCCCCTATGATTTTGAGCGTGATGTGATCCAGCGCATGAAATTTACGCAGGCAACCGGTAAGAAGCACTTTATCATTATTGTGGCTGAAGGTGTTGGCGGTGTAGACGAGCTGGCTAAGAATATCCAGGCCCAGACCGGAATAGAGTCTCGCGCCACTGTTCTCGGCCATGTACAGCGTGGTGGTTCTCCTACGTTGCGTGACCGTGTAATGGCCAGCAGAATGGGAGACCATGCTGTGCAGCTGCTTGAAAAAGGTGTTGGCAACCGTGTTGTGGCATTCAGAGAAAGCAAGGTTGTCGATTTCGATATTACAGAAGCATTGGACATGAAGCGTGTATTCGATAAGGACCTCTATGATATGGCTCTGAGAATTTCTATCTGACTTTATTTTTAAACACAAAAGCGGCTCCATCCCTTTGGATGGAGCCGCTTTCTCTATATTTTACGACATTTCCTGTAGCAGCATAAAAACCATTCCAAAAATGTTGATGACAACACCAACGGCACAAAGGTAATATTCCCAGAACCTAAAAGAAGATATCCTGAGAAGTCCGAAAGCAGCCAATACTGCGGGAAGCATATCTAGTGTATAGCGTGCGCCAAATTGCCATCCCCCCATGGTTTTGTGGGCACATAGTGCCAGCAATATCAATAGAAAGGGAACTATAGAGAAGCACACTGCCTGACGGAATACGGGCGATTTTCTTTCCCGAATCAGCCGAACTGCCCAAACTGCAAATATGGGATTTACCAGAAAAAACAGAAAGCCATTAAACATTGGAAATTCAAAGGCAAGCTGCTGGTTGATTGTGGGCAGACGAAACAGCTGTAGGAGGTTTGGAAGAAGGTAAGAGGGATGAAACTGTCCATATTTGCTTTCGGTAAATTCCGGAAGATAATTGTGACCAAACTCCAATGGACTGCCAAAACGTGCAGCATTATAAGCCATCATCGCAAAAGCGATTGCCAGTACTCCCAAGATGCCAGGCAAAAGTGAAAACAGGGCAGAACGAAATGATCTGCATCCTTTCCAAAGTAAATAGAGTCCAGCGGCCACCAGATAAACCACAGAAAAGGGCCGGCATCCGACTGCAAGAGCCAACAGGATCAGCGATAAATTATTGCGCCCTGCAAGCAGGCACCATAATGCCAGAAAGCAAAGAGCCAGATTTAACGCCTGTGCCTGGTTCCAAACACCGCCTGTGCGGGAAAGTTCAGCCAGGTTCGTGGCGAAAGTAAAAAAAACAGCCCAGAAACAACACGCAGAGGGGCTGCCGCTCAAGCGCCGGATACATTGGAAAACAGCGGTACAGGAGACCAGGGAATATACCATAATCAGTAAATTGGCTGGGGCCGTTCCAAATATTGCTACAAACGGAAGGCTGATCAGGGTAGGGACAGGGGGAAATGATATATAATATTTAGCGTTAAAAACTGC
Organism: Candidatus Gallacutalibacter pullistercoris; assembly: GCA_018710915.1. Taxonomy (GTDB): domain Bacteria; phylum Bacillota; class Clostridia; order Oscillospirales; family Acutalibacteraceae; genus Heritagella_A; species Heritagella_A pullistercoris. The sequence continues at coordinate 789 of DVIY01000241.1, read as the reverse complement.
CAGCTCAAGCCAGGGGTAAGAAGCGCCATTTTCCACATCCATATGCCCATTCAACCAGTTCTGCGCCTGCAAAGAGTAACTGTCGTAAGGGTTTGCCACCAGAAGAGTGCCGCCTGCCAGTGTGTGATACAGCAAATATCCAAGTGTCACAAGGGAAAGAAGCGCTGCGAGTGCTTTGCGATATGATGCCGAAACATTTTTTTTCAAATAACCACCTCTTATGATAGAAAACAAAAAGAGGTAGATCAGAAGATCTACCTCTTTTATGGAGCTGCTAACCAGATTCGAACTGGTGACCTCATCCTTACCAAGGATGTGCTCTGCCTACTGAGCCATAGCAGCATATATGGCGACCCGGAACGGGCTCGAACCGTCGACCTCTAGCGTGACAGGCTAGCGTTCTAACCAACTGAACTACCGGGCCATCTGGCAGGGGCAGAAGGGCTCGAACCCTCGGCACGCGGTTTTGGAGACCGCTGCTCTACCAACTGAGCTATGCCCCTATGTCTTTAAATCTCTTACGCCGTAACTCACAGCGCGAGTATTATATTACCATTGAATTTCTGATCTGTCAATACTTTTCTCGATTTTTTTTGAAAAAATTTTTAAGGCTTTTTGCAGGGTTTCCAAATTTCCTGTTATATAGCCTGAATCTGGTTACTTATATCCCTTTATTGAGAAGCTTTCAGACAGATTCAGCTTTTTTATACTTTTTCCTATGAAATGTAGGTTTGTCAAACATCTTGTACAGCGAGAGATTTAAAGAAAGCAGCAAGTTTTTCTTTCGGG
>DVIY01000027.1 GCA_018710915.1 Candidatus Gallacutalibacter pullistercoris | reverse complement strand
AAACTCCGCAGAGATTGTCTTTTTGAAAGCTGGCAGCTGCGTATTATAAAAGCCAGCAGAAAGAAAAAACGACACACCTATGTGATCCCTGCTATGTTGATGGAATTACCCGGAGCCTGGGCAGAAGTTCGCATCATGGTTGATTCTTCTGGTGTTGCCATTCAGCAGGTAAAACTGCTTCAGCAGCATCCTCTTTTCCAGAGCCATTCTTTACCGGATTTGAAAAATCACAAGTGATACTGCATTAAAAGCAGCAGGCGTATAGTGCTCCTGCCGCTTTTAATGTGTTATATACCGAATCCACTCTTTCAGTCCACCAGCTGTGTTAATTTTAATTTATACCTCTGTGTGAGGGGCGACGGATGCATTCCGGGTCGTGCATATCAATGGGCTGCTGCATCTGCATGGTGCGGACGATGGCTGCCCCGTTTTCATAGTGGGAATCGGGGTACAGCCGGTCTTCCGTCGGGACAAAGATGCAGAGCTCCCCGCAGGCGGATTTGTCGTTCCGGTTGCACCTGAATAATAGCTTCCAGAGGGGCCAGAGCCTGATAGAGGGTTGGGGCATGGGCGCGAAGGTTAACGATGGCGCACATGTTCTGCTGCTGTGCCATTCTTTCCGCAATGTCCTTCAGCGGGGTGGGAGTGCCGATTTCCCAATGGGCCGAGGTGCGGCGCAGAACCCGGTAAAACTCGCCGTGCTCCGGCAAAAGCTCCACTGTGGGCCAGCTGATTTCCCGCAGGCCGGTATAGTTGGGCTGGGTGACGGTAGAAAACACCACGCTTCAATGAGGCTGAGGAAGGGCAGCACCACCACAATCCGGTGCTTTCTCGTGTGCTGGCAGTGGCGCAGGGCAAAGTGCAGCAGCACCAGCGTTTTTCCGGCGCCGGTGGGAGCCGTCAGGGTGAATAAGCCTCCGTCCTGTTTCCCGGCCTGCCCGCAGCGCTCAAAAAGTTGGTTCCAGTATTGATGCACCGGGTCCGCCCCGGAGTGTTTTCGCAGGGCTTCGCAGTGGTCATACAGGTTTTTCAGAGCAGCGGACACATCCAGCAGCGGGTCCTCTTCCGATGGCGTGGTCAACGCCTGTCTGCGTCCCCTGCAATACCTTTTGAAAGGCAGCGCTGTACTTGCCGAAATCGTGGAACAGCCCCGCCAGGATTTTTCAAGAGCTTTTCCTTTTAATGCAACGAACTTTTATCAAAAAAATAGCGTTTCTACAATAATATAGAAGTCTTTCCCCCCTTCGTTTCAATTGGCCTGTGATAGGGCTGGGGTATAAATTGTGCGGGCAGCCTGATAGCCGCGCAAACACGGCAGAATTTCCAGTTCCCTGTAGGGGCACGCAAAGGTACGTCCGCGCTCCTAACCCGATCGGGCGGGAATTTGTCGTTCTGCAAATGAATTCTTCCGCATACACATGAAACAAAAAAGTATGTGGAGGGATTGATTTGAAGGGCATCGTGGAAGAACGGGCCGTTGAGCTGGGAAATTATATTCTCGAGAATAAAACCACTGTGCGGGGAGCTGCCAAAAAATTTGGAGTAAGCAAAAGTACCGTACATACAGACGTGATAAAATAGAACGGTTCGTTTGGGTAATAGATTAAGAAGAACAAGGAGGAACGAACGATATAAGCAGGTATGGAATCGACTAAATGATATCACGAACCATCAGAATAATTTATCATGCTCGTTATGCAGGAGCGGTGTGGCTGCTGCTAACTGCCGGGCACAGTGTTCCGATACTTCTGGACTGCCAAGTTGGACTCCCTTGATCATCTCAAAGCCCCAGAGATGCAGCAGGAATGACCAGTGTTGGGGCCAACGAGGACAAAGAGCCCCACGAGTCATTTCCTCAGTAAGCCATTTGTGGTCTTGGAGCCATTGGAGAATCCAGCTGTGGTTGATCAGCCACAGTCCATGTAATTCATCAATCTGTGTTTGTGTGGGCGATTCTGCTGACAGTAGCATCCAACATTGTTTCAGATAGTATCGTTCATGGTCGGACAAACGAATCATTCCCCATCGTTTTTCAAATTTGAAGGTGTTCGAGAGGTTTTCGGCTTCGATCAGTACACCAGTGGGCCATGTGAGTTTCAGACGATACTGGGGATCAAAGGGATAATGAGATTTAAACTCATGCCAGTAAAAGTACAGATATTCGACTGTCCAGACCAGCTCTGAATCATATGAGAAACGCGGCAGTCCTGCAGTCAACTGGTCCGGTACACAGAGTTTTGCCGTACATTGGCATCCGAATTTCAGAAGAAAGAATTCCTCATCAGAGAGGTCGTCGGTATCAAGCACGGAGTTTTTCCGGGCTGCGAGATGGTCTACTGTCCAGTACTCCAGCAACCATCGCGGCGGAATCGTAGCAGTTGGCGCAGCAATGGGGGCACATTCGGGACGACTCGACCACCAGATTTTCATTTCATCCGAAAGGTTGAAGTAATCCAACCAAATATCGATAACTTCTTTTTGGACGGTTTCATCCGGAACGTCCACTTCCATATACTGGGCGCACAAATGGAGATACTCCATCAGTTTCTGATCGGGTTTTGGCCGAGGTTGTCCTTCTGCTGCAAAATATTTTCCGGGGGCACGGTTTTGCAGCCGCATAACTTCACCTTGGGGGAGGTGAAGTTTCATATACAGATGTGGCAGCAGCGCCTCCGGAGCGGAAAACCAGAATTCCCCGACTCACTGAGACTCCGTGTCCCAGAGAATCCTCGCAAACACTGCCTGCAAACCTCCGGGCAGGATCTCCTGGGGAAAACGACAGATCAGATCATATAATTGGTTGCCAGTCACGAGAAATCCTCCTTTCAGAAACAGGAGCTGTAGTGATTCATATCTTGGAAAGACTGGAGCATGAGCCGCTCCCCATGGAGCCGGATGGTTATCTCCACCGGGTGCAGTGCTGCGTTCAAACGGCAGACATAAGCCTGTGGATATCGGCCCGGACGAAAATAAGCGATGGTAATATGAGGGGTCAGGGCATAACCCAATGGCCGGACTTGTTCTAAAGCAGCGTACATCTGTGTCAGCTGCCGGGCTGTTTCCTCGTCGGCCGGAGAAAGGCCCAGGACAATGCTGGTATTCACCATATTGAACAGCCAGGTTCCCCTCATTTCCAGCGGCGGGAAAGCGGCAAAGCCGTTCAGAATCTCCTGTGCTTTTTCCTGAGTCTGCTGCATCCATTTTTCCAGACCGGGCTGATTTGGCCGACCGTTTGCAAGGTCGTGCAGGGTCATATGGAAAGTGTTGGCGCTCAGCGGCTCAGCTAGTATTTCACCTGCCGCCGTGTACAGAGTCTGCCGCAGTTCTTCCAGCTGTTGTTGGGTTTGCTCTTCCAGCAAAAAGACAACCGTATTACCGTAAAAGGGAAGAAAGCACCCGGTACCATCCACCTTTTGTACCAAATCTGGATGAGTTGAAAAATCCCCCTCAGTAGGCAGACTATGAGAAATGTAATCGTCCAGTGTGTTCAGCATATTTCCTCCTTATGTATCAGATCTCTATGAGCATTGCCCCAAGCCAGTGCATCAGCATACTGACGGGGCATGGTCTGATAGAGCCATGCCAGCCCAGCAGCAGCCTTGGGTGGACGATGACTGAGGCGATGTGCATCAGAACCCAAATAACTGGCCAGATGATTTTGTACCAGACAGCGGGCCCAACTGCGGATACATTCGTTTGATTCCCCCGTTAAACTATAGGCGTTAACCTGAATCTGGCCGCCCAGTTCACAAAACGCTCCACCAGCTTCTGATTTTCCTGCATGAGAAAGGGATAACGCTTTGCGTGAGCGAGAATGGGAGAATATCCTGCATCCATTAGCGCCTGTACACAGGTAAGAAACTCGGCTGCCCGTTCCCAGGGAAAAAATTCCATGAGTATCCAGTGGGTCCCATTCATAGTAGGTAGTTGATGATTCTGTAATGCTTGGATGATTTGAGGCATAAAGGCCGATGTGCAGAGTACTTCACATCCAGGAAAAAGCTGAAATTGCGGAAAGCGAGCTTTTGACATTTCCTGTAGCTGTCGGAACTTACACCAGGCCGCTTTGGGGTCGGTCAGCCAGCTTTGACTGTGTGAGGCGGCAAAAATTTTGTAAATTCCTTCACTTTGCGCAATTTGCAGCATTTGCTGTGACATCGTCAAATTCAGTGGGCTGTCGTCTACGCCGGGAATGATGTGGATATAGATATCAGTCATTCGGTACATGAAATACAGCTTCTTTTATACTGATAGACCGACAATTCTTTGATATTTACAATTGTATTGCAAGTTGGCCTGTTCAGTTCTGAAAGACTATATCTTTGGTATCTTCAAAAAATCCTATCACACCTTGACGTTTGTAGGGGGAATTCAAATAGAATATTCTCTCATTGTGTGTTTCTGCAAGATAGGCG
>DVIY01000240.1 GCA_018710915.1 Candidatus Gallacutalibacter pullistercoris | reverse complement strand
ACGAACCAATGGCAACACGCAGACGCTTTCTGATATGAATCCCAATGGCATCAGTGGTAAAGCGGTAATCGCTAAAACAAACGCTGCTCCTCTTGGTGGCGGCAATTCGTTCTACGGAATCTACTATGTAGCTGGGCAGCTATATATCTCTGGATATGCGACAAGCACAGCGGGTATTCCAACTCTCCCGGTAAATACTTATCCTGCTTTCTGTCTCAAAAAAGACGGTTCTGTCAACATTCGTTGGTTTAAAGACGGGAATGATGTTGCAAAGGCTCTCATACATTGTAGGTGCATTATTGGCGCCGCGCATCCTCTTGTATACAAAGGTCTGTCTGTGTTGGAGGATGATATTGTTTACGATGAATATACCGACAGAAGAATCGCGGATTGGAATAATTTAACGAACCCGAATTACCATTTCAATGACGATATCTGCGACGGTCAGGCAAAAATCGAACGTCCGCGTACCATGTTCGGCTATAACCCAGTCCAGGACAAATATTACCTGGTATGCACGAATAGCGGCATGAATCTTCGCGTTGGTGCGAAACTCATGCATGATCTGGGCTGTGAGTTTGCTGTTAATATGGACGGCGGCAGTGCTACACAGATGCGTGTGGCCAGCGGCTATACAAACGGTGCTGCTGCAGGCAGAGTTACCTCAGTTGCTCCTGACAGTTATTTGTATGGCACTGCAATCTGTGTTCACAAAAAATAAGCTTTATAACATTGAAAGCCCTGCAAAAGCAGGGCTTTCTATTGTAATCATTGAGCGATATCAGAGGGATTGCGCCACAAAGCGGATTAATGTGATCCGGCCGTCTGTTACCTCTACAGGCATTTTGTCTTTTGATACAGTCAAAGTTGTTCCATACAGCTCTTCATACCGTTCCATACTGTCGCCGACCCGCAGTCCCCGGATTGTGAAATAACGATCTGTAACCAGCTTTACGCTCCGTATCTCCTTTCGGGATGCCGGCCATTCGCGGTATCCGAAACCCAGAACCAGTTCGATATCGCCATCCGTATAGGTCTGCTCATAATATCCATCCAGCCCCAGCGCGGAATGGGCGTCATCTACAGGGTAAAAGCGTTCCTGCACCGCAGCATCCAATTTACTGAAGTCGCTTCCGACAGCAAAACCCGGGATACCATTTTCGTTCTCTGCCATCGTAAGGATGATCCGTCGATCATCCGGCTCCCAAATCGCCTCGATTTGTCCGCTCTCCTGAATAACATGAACCGGGACAAAAATCCGGCCATTGCGGAGCTGCGGCAAAAGGGAAGCCTGTTCCGCCCCATAGTCCCTGCGATAATAATCGTCCTGCCGGCGGGGCTGCATGCTGCCATTGATCATGTAATCGGTATTGTCCATCCAGATTTGCGAGAAGACCCAGTTCTCTGGATCGTTTTTTCCCGGTAGTGCATAGATCGCGCCGGAAACCCGCTTGTCGTTGTACGTCGGCGCGATAATGCCGCCGAACCGCTCGACCGTTTCCCGAAGCTGCACATATGGGACGTTATCCAGCAAAAACGGCGCATTTTCCATTGTGACCGGTTCCCCACTTACCAGAGCTGAATGCTCTTCAATCTTCATACTGATGGACAAACCGGACACTTTGGGCTCATCGTTTACCGCTTCTGTAGCAAAAGCCATGGGAAGCGCGAAAGCAGCCAGAATACAGCAAGCGCTGACAATATAGGTTAGTCTACGCATAGGGCATTCCTCCTCCTTTATATTTTGCGAGCCATTCGACTTTGAACTGTTGTTTCCGAGCGGCGCAGCTTTAACTTTTCCGGTATTCTGTGATGCCGTTGGCGTCCATCCAGATTTTCTTATGCGCCATTAAGGTCTCCAGCATATTATTCGACTGTCCAAAGCGCCTGACGAGATAGCTTTGCAAACCGAATAAGTCGTTATATGTCAGATACGGATAATCATTCCCGCCGAACACACCATCCTGCGTCACTGAATAGTGAAGATTATGATCCGGGCGTATCCAGCCCTCCCCAGTATCCTCCACCGCAAGGAGCAGTTTGTCAGCAAGTTCCCGCAGTTCACTTTGGCCCAGCCGGTCAGCCATTTCATACAGCCGCAGGCATTCCGCTAGTTGGTGATTCAAACTGGTATGTGGGATGGATGTCATCTCTTTGTGCCAGTAATCCGGTATCAGCCATCCGCCGGATGCAGTTTCCTTATGATATGTCTGTGCAAACCACTTGTAAAACTCACAATACCGCTCCATCGCATCGCGGTAGATGCTACTCGGATAATAGTCCTGCGCATAAATCAGCAGTTCGATAAAATCCGTATTGAAGCGGGTATCATAGAAGCCGGCACCGATCCCGTAATCATCCCGTAGCCAAGTGCTGAGCGAGTTGGTCGGCCAATAGCCGATTTCGTTTTGATTGCGCAGCGTGGTATCCATCATACACACTGCCAGCACGCGCGCCACAGGCGTGCTACGCTGGTACAGGAAGCTTTTGATCATATAACTTGCGGCATTTTTATAATACACATTTTCCCCTTCGGGGAGATAGCTGTCCGGCGAAACAAAGTAGTACCCGTCATAGCACCAGCGGCCTGTACCAGCATTGCAGTAATTGCTCCATAAATCCGCCTGCCCTTCCTTATTCCAGTTTATCAATTCGTCCGGGCCTTCTATATAGGTAAAATCTGCCGCACAGCTGTCCGGCATAGCTGGAGCATAGACCGCCAGATGCCATCCAGACTCGGTTTCCTTTGCTTGTAGCCAACCCAAGTTATCTGGAAGCAGTTTCCGTGCGCCATTTTCCAGCAGGCTCCATATCTGCGGCACATAGCAGAGTGCTGAATACCCTTCACCGGACAGGAAATATGCCGTACCGCCTTTAAAACGGCCCTCACGCAGCGGTTCAGTTTGCCACTGTGTCCCATCAAACCATCGAATGGTAAGTTCTTTTTGTGCAGTCTCCGACTGCCAGATAGCCTGTCTGCGAAATGTGCGTTTTTCAGTATATAAGCTGCCCATCACACAGCTGTTTCCCCCCCATAACCTCCAGCCACGCAGTAAGAGCCTCCCTCTATGTACTGTCTGCTCTGCTTCAGTGACGCGGATCGTCTGCCCGTCAACCTCGTATATCTGATCCGCCCCTTCAAATAGAATATCTGGCTTTACACCACTGTCCCATGGTGCTGTCAGCCAAAGCGCTCCGGTGACTGTCAGCAAAAGACAAACTGTCAATAGCAGCATCCATAGTTTGTGTTTCCGCATAGTCAGTCCGACCTCCGATAATTCTGTTATATTAAAATTGACTATGGAAAACAAGTATTTGTTGCAGTATTTGATTTTTCAGTGTATTGCACAATTTTAGAGGAAGTTTTTGTACTTCCTATCATATTTGCGTTGTACTGTCCGCCGCTGTACGCTGTATTTTTCAGCAGGCGATCTTCATGGTTTTCATCATCTTGGCAACCATGCCAACTAATTTTTTGTCTTGGCAAGATCGAACAGATCCAGCTGCATGGTTAACTCATTCCCTTATGCATGTCCACTGATAAAGTGTTCCCAGCCTCCTGTTAATTGTTTACTCTTTTGGGCCTTGCCTCCCCACTGTCGAAAGTGCACACTTAATTGTTCATAATGGAAAATACAGTTTCTGCTGGGTTTTGGCTCGGGACCAGATCGGGGCGGCGAGAATCACTCCTGTCGCCTTTCAAGCTAATCTCAAAGGGGCTGCGCGTTTTCGTGTTGGTCAGCGGAGTGCTGGCAACCATTTGGCAACAACCAGAATGGCAGTAACCAGAATGGCAGTAACCAGAATGAAATGTACTTATGGCTGTAATAAAGAGGTACTGGCATGGATGTTACTTTTCAATTATCATGGTGCCTCAACGAACCACCGGTACTGCTCTCGGAACAAAAATGTTTCCTTTCCCCGGACGCGGATCGTGTACCTGATCCCCGCTCCGCCCACCTTGAGTGAGGCAGCTGGCCGCACATCCAAAACCCGATCTACCGCAAACCTGCGCCCATCCTCCCACTTAATAATGGTAGGAATAATTTTTCCCTCTGCTGTCCATTCGGTCGTTACCCCGACAAACATCTTTTTCATAGCATTTTGCCTCCCAAATCAGAAAAATCCAACGGGATGGATGATATGATCCGCCTTGGCATCAATCCCTGCCATCGCTTTGTCCTGCAACACCACGGCGCGCTGGACGCAGTTATTTCCAAACCGTCCGCGCAGCCAATCCACAGTTTTGTCAATCTTCTCCCATTTTTCCCGCAGCTTTTCATCTGTAAAAAAATCAAGCTGAACGGCGCCATTGCCGGTAGTCAGGTCGGTCACCTTGACACCGAGGGAACGGATCGGCTGCTGCCAGTTGTAATTTGCACGGAATAGCAGTATGGCGGTCCCAATAATCTCGCTGGTAATATCAGTAGGTTGTTTGAGTTTGCACTGCCGCTCATAGCTGTACAGATTGCAATCCCGGATACTTATGCAGATTGTCCGCGCAAGCAGCCCCTGTTCCCGCAGACGCATCGCAACGCTTTCTCCGAGCGCGGTAATCAGCATTTTGGCGTCTTCATCGCACTTCAGGTCATGCGGCGCGGTGCAGCTGTTGCCTACGGATTTGACCGGACAGATGTCGCCAACGCGGGCGACCGGCGATACATCCAATCCATTGGCAAAACCATATAGAACATCAGCCATCTTCCCAAGCCGTGGGCGGGTGTATTTGATATCTGTCTGCGCCAGATCGCCAATCGTATAGATTGCCATATTGCGTAGCTTACGGCCGGTTGCTGACCCAACATATAGCAGGTCGCTCGCTGGCAGCGGCCAGATGAGATCCTGATAATTACCGTGGTCGAAAACGGTAATGGCGTCCGGCTTTTTGTAATCGCTGCCCAGCTTGGCAAAAATCTTATTCCAGGACACGCCGATCGAAACGGTAAGACCCAGTTCCTGCTTGATGCGGGCGCTGATTTCCTGTGCGATCGTCAGCCCATTGCCAAACAGCCCAACACTGCCGGAAACGTCCAGCCAACTTTCGTCAATACCAAACGGTTCGATCTGATCGGTATAATCTGCATATATTTGCTGAGCCCGTTTGGAGAAGTAGAGATACTTCGGAAAATCGGGTGGGAACAGAATCAAATCTGGGCATTTGCGCTGCGCCTGCCAGATCGCCTCTCCGGTCTGAATCCCATATTTTTTTGCGTGTTGATTTTTCGCAAGTATGATGCCGTGTCGCGCTTCCGCATCACCGGCGACCGCAACAGGCTTATCCCGTACCTCTGGGTGATACAGGCATTCAACAGACGCATAGAACGAATTCATATCGCTGTGTAAAATGAC
>DVIY01000026.1 GCA_018710915.1 Candidatus Gallacutalibacter pullistercoris | reverse complement strand
AGTGGTATCGTCTCCGGTTGCAGCATTATTTTGTCCAGATTCTGTATCGTCAGGGGCTGGGGTGGTGCCAGGGGTCGGGTCGGTACCAGGGGTCGGGTCAGTACCGGGGGTCGGGTCAGTACCGGGGGTCGGGTCAGCGCCCGGAATCTCAGGAGGAGTCTCCCCTTCAGGCAGCGCCAAAACCTCCAGGGTTACAGCGGTATAGTCATAACCATCTGCCATAATTTTAACTGTGTAGGTTCCAGCCTCGCCGAATGCACTCGGATGGATTTCCAGAACCGTCCCATTCCCGGCACTTCTCCACAGCTGGCCATCAATCGCCTGACCATTGATGAGTACAGACTCAATATTTTCCAGCCATTCCGCAGCATTTGCAACATCAAAGCGGATCCAGCCGCCCAAATCCACGCTATCTTCCTGGGGACGGAGCATGGGGGCCTGCAGGATATCGCCGGCATCTACCAGCTTGAGCACCACGTCATCGAACTGCACCTTGCAATCGACCTGCGGCATAGCCATCAGGAATTTCAGGTCTCCGGTTTCCAGGGAACTTTTGAAAGTAAAAGTGTGCTCTGTCCATTCATTGGTCAAAGTGAAAATTTCATCAAAGGTGGGGACATAAGAGGTATCCTCAATTTTGGCCTCTATTTCCTGTCCGTTTCCGGCTTCGTCTGTTCTTACACGGAAGGAAAGTTCATAGTTACCGCCTGCCTGCAGCTGCAGCCCATTATACATCAGCATCCGGTTCCAGGGATCTGTTCCTGAGGGGCCTGCCGGGACTTCCAGGGCCTGCCCGCCTTCGCCGTCATCCACGATTGTCATGGTCATGTCAGGGCCATAGACGCTCCAGCCGCTGGTGCCTGCGGCAAAATCGGAGTTTTCAACAGGATAAATCTTTGTATTGCTGTAATCTGCATTATTATTGGTGGTACGCTTCAGGAAGAGATTATCCACTGCAGCGTCACCATCTTTTGCCGTAAGGCGCAGGGAGCCAGTCATATCAGAATCTCCCGCGGGCATTGTAAAGGTGACAAGATGCTCTTCCATGCTATCGGACAGGGAAATCTCCTGAGAATAATAGGCTGTTTCACCAGAAGCATCGGTAAACTCTACCAGCAGCTTTTTCCCCATAGCATCCAGGCGCAGTTCATATGTATCGCTTTGCAGCAGCTGGGTTCCAATCTGCCATACGGAGCTGCCTTCGGGCATTTCCAAAACATGCTCAACCGCATCTACTGCTGCGCCGCCTTCACTGTGCCAGAAACCCAGGCGGCCTGTGCCCTGGTCAAAGCTTCCGTTATAAATATGGTTATCATTGGCCAGCGGCTCTTTGGAATCATCTGTGGTATCTTTTTTCTCAGCAGGTTTTACCTGGATATTCGAAATGCTGACCGTACCGGTATCCAGGCCATAATTCAGTTCCAGACGCGCGGTGGGATCTGTCGCGCTCTCCATATCGAATACAAAAGAATAATGCTGGGGGGCAGAAGTCAAATCGGCCTTAAACTCGTTGGAATAATTTGCCCATGCGTTGTCACCGTCGCCGCCCATCTTTACACGCATGGCCTGCTCCGGCTCGGAGGTATAGGCGTCAAAGCTGATCTCATACGAGTAACCATTGGCCAGCGGCATATGCTGAATCATCTGCACTGCATAGCTGTAATCTCCGCCGCTTGTCACGTTGACATTGGCCCAGGAAACGCCGTTCCCGTCTTCGGTTACCGTCAGATTGGCCGCGCCATTATACCCGCTTCCTGCCACAAAATTCCAGTTTCTGTTTGTGGTATCCAGGTTGGTATCAGTGCTGGCAGTTGTGCCGGCAGTAGCAAACGTCGGGTCTTTTACCAGGTTCCCATTTTCATCTGCATGGTTGGTCTGGAAATCTTCAAAGCTTTCACTGTCTTTGTTTTGCTCAGGAGGGACTGCTGTGCTCACATCGTATCCTGCGGTATTTTTGTAAACACGGACATAATCCACCCGCATTTCGGCCGGCAAATCGGAATCCTCAGGCTCCAGGTTCCCGTCATATGTTCCGCCGACCGCCAGGTTCAGAAGAATATAAAAAGGTTTATCAAAAGGAGCGGGGTATGTATAATCGTCGGCTTCCCCATTACCCTTGGAATACCAGTTGCTGGTACGATAATATTCTTCTCCGTCCACGTACCAGATCATTTCATCTACATCCCATTCTACAGCATACACATGATATTCAGTAATATCAGAATCTGTAAAAGTATAGGTCCCGCCGTTGGATTTATTATTGGGCCAGGTCTCTCCATAGTGTATGGTTCCACCCACTTCTTCCGGAAGCCTTCCTCTTGCTTCCATAATATCGATCTCACCGGAAGCTGCCCACGTGGTATACTCCTCGGTAGCAGGGAGCATCCAAAATGCCGGCCATATACCGTCGCCGGTAGGAAGGGACATTCTGGCCTCTATTTTTCCGTATGTTGTGGCAAATAATGCTTCGTTTGTATCATCCGACCAGGTGCGCAGGCGTGCGGAAGTATACTTTGTACCGGAACCGTTGGAATCATCTTTCAGCGCTGTAATCACAAGCTCGCCGTCTTCTACCCGAACATTTTCCTCATTTTCGGTATAATACTGTTTTTCTGAGTTGCCCCATCCGGCAACACCATATTCATCACCGTTGCCGATCTGACAATCCCACTTGGTCGAATCCAATTCCGTTCCATCAAATTCATCGGACCAAACCAGTTCCCATTCTTCTGACTGCTCGGCTGCTGAAACCGGCATAATCGATACCGGAGACAGAATCAGTACACCAGCCAGTGCTGCTGCCATCCTTCTTTTCCAGGGCTTTGTTTTTCTCATTGGGTATTCCTCCTCGCATCAGTAATTTTAAGCTGATCAATCCAGATAACGGACCACTTCAGGAGCCTGCGATCTTATACTCCCTGCTTAAAAAGCACCTCCTTTACCGTTTACTATACATTTTCCCAATAAATACTCATTCTATGGAGTATTTTTATAGATTTATCATATCATAATAAAACAATGGAAAAAGTGTATATTTTTTCCATTAGGTGTTATTTTTATAGTTATTATGCCAGCCGTTCCGTCAATATATAATTGACTTTTCTCTCCATTAAAGAGAAAAATGCCCCGGAGTCATTCCGGAGCATTTTCTGAATAATTATATGCTGATATGGCGCTTGCCGCACCACTGCTGAACCCGAACCCTCCACAAGCCGGCTTTCAGGTCTGACGCGCTCCATTCGCCGCGCCAATCCGGCCAGTATTGGCGCATAATGGCGGTCAGGACTTCTGCGCGCTCTTCTTC
>DVIY01000239.1 GCA_018710915.1 Candidatus Gallacutalibacter pullistercoris | reverse complement strand
GTATAGAATCGATTGACTTTATCAAGGTAAAGCGGTATAATAGGAGCAAATTTGCGGAAACCCGACAAATTTCCGCGTTCAAATATTACATTGTTTGGAGGTACCCTACTTATGAAACGCGTGTATAACTTCTCCGCAGGCCCCTCGATTCTCCCGGAAGCGGTGCTTCGCCGCGCAGCCGACGAAATGCTCGACTATCAGGGTTCTGGTCAGTCCGTAATGGAGATGTCACATCGATCTAAGGTGTATGGGGCAATCATCGAATCTGCGGAAAGCCTGCTGCGTGAAGTGATGGGCATTCCGGACAATTACAAGGTGTTGTTCCTGCAGGGCGGCGCATCTTCCCAGTTTGCCATGGTTCCCATGAACCTGATGACCGGCAGCGGAAAAGCCGACTACGTGCTGACCGGCCAGTGGGCAACCAAAGCCTATAAAGAAGCTGCACGGTATGGTGATGTAAAGGTGGTCGCTTCTTCCAAGGATAAGACCTTCTCTTATATTCCCAAGCTGGATCCTGCCACCTTTACCCCGGACGCAGATTATTTCCATATCTGCATGAACAATACCATTTACGGAACAAAATATCACACACTGCCTGATACTGGCAAGGTACCGCTCGTAGCTGATATTTCTTCCTGTATCCTCAGTGAACCGATTGATGTTTCCAAGTTCGGCGTACTGTATGCCGGTGCACAGAAAAATATGGCGCCAGCCGGCCTGACAGTTGTCATTATCCGCGAAGACCTCATTGGTCACGCTATGGAGATTACCCCCACCATGTTCAACTATCAGACCCATGCAGACAACGGCTCTATGTTCAATACCCCGCCTTGCTACACCATTTATATTGCAAAGCTGGTGCTTGAGTGGCTGAAAAATGATATCGGCGGTCTGGAAGAGATGAAGAAGATCAACGAAAAGAAAGCAGCACTGCTGTATAACTTCCTTGATTCTTCCAAGCTGTTCAAGGGCACTGTGGTGCCCGAGGACCGTTCTTTGATGAATGTGCCGTTTATCACCGGAAATGAAGAGCTGGACGCCAAGTTTGTCAAGGAAGCTGCCGCAGCTGACTTTGTCAACCTGAAGGGCCACCGTTCGGTAGGCGGTATGCGCGCTTCTATTTACAATGCAATGCCCATGGAAGGCGTAGAAAAGCTGGTTGCCTTTATGGAACAGTTTGAAAAGGAGAATCTGTGATATGTATCAAATTCATTGCCTGAATAAAATCAGCCCCATCGGTACCGACCGTTTTGGGGAGAACTATACAATCGGAGCCGACCTGGCTCAGGCAGATGCCGTTCTGGTCCGTTCTGCCGCTATGCATGACATGGAGCTGCCCGAGCAGCTGCTGGCAATTGCCAGAGCGGGCGCTGGTGTCAATAATATCCCGCTTGAAAAGTGCAGCCAGCAGGGCATTGTGGTCTTCAATACCCCTGGCGCCAATGCAAATGCAGTAAAAGAACTGGTGCTCTGCGGCCTGCTGCTGGCCTCCCGCAAAATCGCCAAGGGCATTGATTGGGCCCGCAGCCTGAAAGGCGAAGGCGAGCAGGTAAGCAAACTGGTGGAAAAAGGTAAATCTGCATTTGTTGGCCCCGAAATTTCCGGTAAAGCCCTGGGCGTTATCGGCCTGGGTGCCATTGGTATTCTGGTTGCCAATGCGGCTGAAGCACTGGGCATGACTGTGTTTGGCTATGACCCGTATCTGTCGGTAGATGCTGCCTGGGGACTTTCCAGCAGCGTGCGCCACGCCCGTTCTCTGGATGAAATTTACGCGAACTGCGATTATATCACCCTGCATCTGCCCCAGACGCCCGATACCAAAGGGATGATCAACGCCGAAGCGCTGGCCAAGATGAAAGACGGTGTGCGTATTTTGAACTTCGCCCGTGGCGGGCTGGTAATTTCTGCAGATATGATCGCAGCACTGGAAAACGGCAAAGCTGCAGCTTATGTAACAGACTTCCTGGACGATGAGCTGCTGGGTGCAGATGGCGTGACTCCGATTCCTCATCTGGGTGCTTCTACGCCGGAGTCTGAGGATAATTGTGCCAGCATGGCAGTGGATGAGCTGAAGGATTATCTGGAGAACGGCAACATCCGCAATTCTGTGAATATGCCTGCGGTGAGCATGGCAAGAGCCGAAGGCCTGACCCGTATCTGCATCCTGCATCGGAACGTGCCCAATACTATCAGCCTGTTCTCCGGTGCGGTGGGTAATGCCGGTGTAAATATCGAAAATATGCAGAGTATGTCCCGCGGGGATTATGCCTATACGATTTTTGATGTCTCCGGTGAGCTGGCAGATGATGCGGTGACCGGCCTGTCTGGTATGGAACCGATCATCCGTGTGCGTGTGATCCGTTAAATTTTCATTTCAAAAGCAAAAGCCCGTCAGATATGGCGGGCTTTTTTATGTAAAAACATGCCGCCTGAGTTTTCCCCAAGCGGCACGTTTTTTATTCCAGCTTTTGAATCAAGCGATAGATTTCCTGCATCCGTATATCAATATCTGCAATTGCGGCTGCACTTTCCAGCATGGCTTCACAGATCTCCTGCGGAATCTGCTTGTCTGATTTATAACGCAGGTCGTGCTCCAAACTGGCCCAGAAGTCCATCGCGACAGTGCGAATCTGCACTTCTACCGTTACCTGTTCCGTGCGTTCCGAAAGGAATACGGGAATTGACAAATCCAGATGCAGGCTGCGATATCCATTGTAGTTGGGATATTTGATATAGTCCTGCTTTTTTACCAGATGGATATCCGACTGCCGCAGCAGCATATCCGCCACGCTGTAGACATCGTCGATGTAACAGCAGACTACACGGATACCGGCAATATCGTTCAGGTTCTTTTTTGCAGATTCAATGCTGATTTCGACGCCTTTCTTCTTCAGTTTGTTCAGGATGCTCGGGGAAGACTTCAGCCGGCTCTCTATATGATGGATAGGGTTGCGTGCAAAACGGACGTTGAACTCTTCATTCAGAATCTGCAATTTGGTTTCAATTTCCTTAATAGCGGCCTTATATAAATGCTGTAATTCCAGAAACTCGCGCAGATTGCTGAACAGTTCATCCGATAAGGCCATTCCATCCGGGATGATTCCCGGTTCATACAGACGGTTTTCCATAACTCCTGTCCTTTCAATAACCAAAATCCCACCAGTTGGGTTTGGGCAATCCCTGCCTTTTTCTATCATACCAGAGAAACAGAAAAAAGTACAGGAAGAGCGGCAATTTTCAAAGAGAAGCTTTTCCTGTCACCATTGTTCCTGCATCTGCATAGAATATACATGACGGTATGCCACTGTCATGGATTAAATCGAGAGGAGAGAATCGCCATGAATATTTACAGGCCATCTGAATGTGGATGCGGCGGTTCGCGTCAGTGCTGGCAGGATTCCCCTTGTTGCCCTGCTGAAAACTGTTGCCCCCCACCAACCTGCTGTACCTGTTGTGTTCCTGGACCAAGAGGCCCGCAGGGACCAACTGGTCCACAGGGAGTGCAGGGAATTCAGGGTGTAGAAGGCCCGACTGGTGCAACCGGTGCAACGGGTCCGGCTGGTAGAGACGGCGGTATTGGACCGACTGGTCCCACTGGCGCAACAGGGGCCACCGGCCCAACCGGCCCGAGCGGCGCAA
>DVIY01000238.1 GCA_018710915.1 Candidatus Gallacutalibacter pullistercoris | reverse complement strand
TGAAAAAAATGAAAAATAGGTGTTGACTTTTCCGGAAAACCTGTTATAATAAATACTGCCGTTCGGACAGGGCGGCAAAAAATAGCGGTATTGTGTAAGGGTAGCACAGCAGACTCTGACTCTGTTTGTCTGGGTTCAAATCCTAGTACCGCAGCCATTTCGAGGTGTGGCTCAGTTTGGTAGAGCGCTACGTTCGGGACGTAGAAGCCGGAGGTTCAAATCCTCTCACCTCGACCAATAAAAGCCCTTATCAAATTTGATAAGGGCTTTTTTGTTTTGATTTTGGAGGTGACAAAAAATATGCAGCGAAAATATTACGAAGCATACGAAGACCGCTACCGGCAAATACACGAACAGAATTTACAATGGTTCTGTGAAGCCCCGTCACCCATTGTGTCAGAAACCATCCGCGAATTCTCTATTTTACCCCAGCATAAGATTCTGGAAATCGGCTGCGGAGAAGGACGCGACGCCTTTCCACTGCTCCAACAGGGGTTTGATCTGCTGGCAACTGATATTTCGCCGGAAGCAGTCACATTCTGCCAAAAGAAGCAGCCTCATTTCGCAGGGCATTTTCGGGTTCTGGATTGTATCGCTGGAGAACTCGGCGGCACTTTTGATTTTATCTATGCAGTTGCGGTGCTTCATATGCTGGTTTTGGAGGAAGACCGGGACGCCTTTTATCGGTTCATCCGGACGCACTTGACTGCGCATGGAATCGGGCTGATCTGTACCATGGGCGATGGCAGCTGCGAGCATCAAAGTGATATCCGCACCGCCTTTGAAGTACAGGAAAGGACGCACGGGCAAACAGGAAGAACCGTTCAGGTATCAGGCACTTCCTGCCGCATAGTCAATTTTCAGACCTTCACACAGGAATTGGCACGCAATGGTTTTTCCATTCTTAAACAGGGCATCACCTGTGCAGAACCGGATTTTTCGCAGATGATGTATGCTGTGGTACGAGCATGGTAATTCTCCCCGGCTTTTTCGAATCATTTTCTGCATAGCAGTCTATTCCCAAAAAGCAAAAATCCCGCCGCTGTAGAGAGCTGAACTTATACAGTGGCGGGACTTATTTTGATTAAAACCCGAGATAGAGGAAATATAACCCTAACAACAAGATCAGGATTCCCATGACCACCTGTAAAACCCGGCTCAGACGGCCATACGCTCCGGAAGAAGAAAGCTTCTGCACAAAGCCCATGGAAGTGCCTGCAATAACTGCTAACGCACCATTTCCAATCGCATACAACAAAAGCAGAAAAACGCCCCATATCGTGTTACCGCTGCTGCTGACGACTGCCAACAGGACAATCAGCATAGGGGTAGAACACGGAGATGAAAAGAGTCCGCCTAACACACCTGCCAGCAGCGCACCAATCCAGCCGCGTTTTTTATTTTTTGCCACCAGGTAAGTGGACGGGATAAACGTGAAGACCTCAAAGGTTTGCAGTGCCATCAAAACCATCAGCACACCCAAAAACAAGTACCACCAACGCGAGGCCGCCCCCAGTGA
The DNA here is from genome assembly GCA_018710915.1 of Candidatus Gallacutalibacter pullistercoris. GTDB lineage: Bacteria > Bacillota > Clostridia > Oscillospirales > Acutalibacteraceae > Heritagella_A > Heritagella_A pullistercoris. The sequence goes on along the minus strand of DVIY01000238.1, from coordinate 17,919 downwards.
ACCGCCAAGCAGCGCCGCCGCTGCCCCCAGTGCGGTAAATGTCACCGCTGAACCCAGCGCAAACAATAGCGAAAGGCCAAACGCCCGTCGGGTATTACGCTGACCGGTTCCGCCCACATACCCCACCACCAGCGGGATAGTAGAAAGCGAACACGGTGTAAAGGAAGTGAGCATACCTGCCAGCAGCGCCAGCACTGGAGCCAGCCAGCCGCTGCTTTGAAAAAGCTCTGAGAGTGATTGCAGCCAAGCATCAATCATCCGCTTTCACCCCCATTTCAGCAAAAATTTCGTGCATATCCTCCGCATACAGCGGCCCTTGATGGATTGTGAACATATGCTCATTCGTATCGCGGTGATAATACAAAATCAGGCCGTATTTTTCCCGCAGTTCATCGCTGGGCAAAAACGGTTTTCCCTCTGCATCATAAAATGCCTGTGTTGGGATTACCTGCACCGGATAGCCGTCTGCCGCACCGGTATAGGCCCATATATCCGTATACTGGATCACAACCTTCCCCTGCATTTCTTCATACATCTGCTTTAAATCGGGTTTCATTTGCTGGCACGGGCCACATTGCTCTGAACCAAAATCGAGCATAATAGGCAGGCCGTACGATTTTAGATCTTCCAGATCAAATCCGCGCACTTCAAATGGCAATGCGCCCTCTTCCCCACTTTGCTCAGAACTTTCTGAGGCCGTACCCGGCTGCTCTGCCACATTTGCTTCGCTAAGTTTCTTCACAACAAAAACGCCCACTATCAGTACCGCTACTATTGCGAGTATCAGTCCATTTTTCAAATTTTTCTTCACGGAATCACCGTCCTTTTTCAAAGTATTTAAAGTAAGGCAAAACAAACCTTCTATAAGCAAGAGTATATCGGGTTTATGGGACTCTTGTCAACAGAGAATTTGACACGCAGGTAAATTTCATTCTTTTCCCCCTGTATATCTTGCAATCTTCGTCTGCTTTCGGTATCATGGGAAAGGAATCTTCTGCTTTTGAGAAGGAGTGATCGTATTGAAAATCGAATTTTGTATGGGTACGCCGGAAGACCGGCAGGATATTCTGGATTTCGGCGATCTGGTTTTCAGCAAAAATGGCCGTCCGCACGATTTTCAGACACTGCTGCCCAGGCTGTACGGCCCCAAAGCGGTGTTTGAACCTTTGCATTATCTGGTAAAAGAGGACGGGAAAATCCGCGCCATGATCTGTGTGCTGCCGATGGAATACCGTGTAGGAAACCGCACCCTCAAATGCAGCGGCGTTGGCACCGTGAGCGTCCATCCGATGACACGCGGCCGCGGTTATATGAAAAAGCTGATGGCCTGGGCCATGGAAGATATGCAGAAACGCGGCGAAGCTTTCAGCGTATTGGGTGGGCTGCGGCAGCGTTATGAATACTACGGCTACACACCGGCAGGCACCACATTGCAGTATTCCATCAACCGGGACAACCTGCGCCACCGTTACCGGGGCCGTGATTTTGCGCCGGTCTGCCTCTCCCCCATGACGCAGGAACAAGCTGTGGCTTTTGCCGCTTCCCACGCACAGCGCTCCATCGGTGTGGTGCGTAAAGAAGAGGAATTTCTCGATATTCTACGCTCGTGGAATGCTGTCCCCTACACGGTTTTGCTGAACGAAAAAGCGGTGGGATATTTCTGCTGCTCGGGCGGGCACATTGGGGAATTACAGCTTGATGACGCCTCCCTTTTGCCGGATGTATTGCATGCCATCGCAGAGCAACTGCATGTGGAAGAGATTTCAATTCCTCTTCCTGCCTGGGAAACCGCACTTTCTCCGGAGCTGGGACACCTGGCCGAAGATGTCCGGATTACCGCAGACCACAACTACCGTATTTTCGATTTTCCGGCCATCGTGGAAGCATTTTTGACTGTCCGTGCAGGCTATACACCGCTTCCGGATGGTACGCTCTCATTTGCTATCGAAAACGGGCAGCGTTTTGCTGTTACAGTAAAGGACGGCGCACCGGCTGTTTCTGCATTTGACGGGGAAACACCTGACTTCCATCTGAAAGCACTGGAGGCAATCCGCCTCTTCTTTGCGCCGGAAGGCTGGCGGGAAATCCTCCATGCTGGGAGCAATGCACTGGTGCGGGCATGGTTCCCCCTGCCGCTCCACACCCCGGAACCCGATAACTGCTGATAAGCTCCGGAACCGCCGGGGCTTTTTGGAGACAATAAGAAAGGACGTGCACTGATGAAACAAACTCTTCGAATTGGACTGATTGGACTGGGCGCACGTGGAAGCGACCTGCTTCCCAATGCGATTTTGCCCATTCCGGAAGCAGAGGTCACCGCCGTATGCGATGTCTATGAAGACCGTGCAGCCAGAGCAGCGGATACCGTGTGGAAAATCCGACACACCATGCCGGCCATTTATCATGATTACCGGCACTTGTTGTGCGACCACAATGTGGATGCTGTGGTCATCTCCGCTTCCTGGGAGGCACATGTTCCCGTGGCACTGGCCGCCATGCGTGCCGGAAAAATCACAGCCTGTGAAGTGGGCGGCGCTGCTTCGGTGGAAGAATGCTGGGAGCTGGTACACACCTATGAAGAAACCGGCGCCCCTATCATGTTCCTGGAAAACTGCTGCTATGGCCGCAACGAGCTGATGATTCTGAATATGGTGCAGCAAGGACTTTTCGGGGAGATTGTGCACTGTCAGGGCGGCTACCGCCACGACCTGCGCGATGAGGTAAGCTTTGGGCGTGAAAACCGCCACTACCGGCTCAATCACTACCTGCACCGCAACTGTGAAAACTATCCCACCCACGAACTGGGACCGATTGCAAAAATACTCAACCTGAACCACGGCAATCGGATGCTGTCGCTTTCTTCTGTTGCCTCCTGTGCCAAAGGGCTGCACACCTACTTGCAGCGCGAAAAGGGAGACAGCTATGACCTGACCCATGCAGACTGGAAACAAGGGGATGTTGTCACTACGTCCATCCGCTGTGCCGGCGGACAAACCATTGTTTTGACGCTGGACACCACACTGCCCCGCTATTATTCCCGCGGGTTCCATATCCAGGGCACGCTGGGCATGTATGAAGGGGAAAATTGCTCTGTTTTTCTTGACGGCGTACACAATGCATATGATTTTGACTGGAAAAAGCAGTGGAACAACATCGAGCAATACCGCGAGCGGTATGAACACCCCATCTGGAAAGAATCCCTTTCCAGCGGCGTGACCGGTGGGCACGGCGGTATGGATGGCCTGGTGATGGGTTCTTTTGTGCGCCACGCGCTTTCTGACAAGCCGATGCCTATTGATGTATATGATATGGCATCATGGATGAGCATTACCGCGTTGTCGGAAACCTCGATTGCGCGCGGTGGGGCTCCGGTGGAGATTCCCGATTTCACCGGCGGCCGTTGGATTCTTCCCGACTGGAAAGCTGCTGAGCTGTAAGAAAAGATACATATTGTTTTAGCAAGTGAAAATCCCGCTCGGTCAAGAATGGCCGGGCGGGATTTGTTGGCTTTCTTTACAGTTTTTTATAAGCAGACTATTTCTTTATGCCGCAAAAGGGGCTTTTACCGTCCCTTTCAGCCAGAGCACCGTATCGCGAAGCGTTTGCCTCAAATCGCGCGGACGATACCCCAGCTCAGCGGTCGCCTTATCGTGCGAGAACCGGTCGTTGCTCTTCAGGGTATACAGGGAATAGCGCGTAAACAGAGGGCGTTCCTTCTTCCTTTTTGCATGTAACTGGATGAATGGCGTTGCCGTTTTTGCCAGCCACATGGGCAGTACCGGCAGCCGCCTCCCTCCGCCAAAAGAACGCACCATAGAGAGTACGTCTCGCAACTCATAATGGCGGTTTGAAAGGATATAGCATTGCCCACAACGCCCTTTTTCAGCGGCCAGCAGACAACCTTTGGCTACGTCCCGGACATCGACAAAGTCATACCCACCGCTGACGCATGCCGGCAATCTGCCATAGAGATAGTCCCTGACCATCTGTACCAGATGGTTCCCGGAAGCATCATACGGCCCTAAAATTCCGGAAGGATGTACTACCACCGCATCCAGCCCTTTTCCAGCGGCATCCAACACCAGCTGGGTGGCCTCTGCCTTGGTTTTTGCATAACCTCCCACCACCTCTTCCGGCGAAAAATGCCTCACCTCCGTCAGCACAGAGGTCTTGTCCTTTTCTGGGATCGCGTGTACAGAACTGACATAGACCAGCCGCTCTACCTGATATTCCCGACACAGTTCCACGACATTTCGGGTGCCGTTCACATTCACATCATACAGCAGCGGCGATACCTGTTCAGAAATATCCACAATTCCCGCTGTATGGATGACCCGAACCGGCAGATTCCCGGTGTTTTCAAAAAGCGGGCGAAGGCTTTCCGGGTCACGCACGTCGCCTGTAAAATAGCGGATATTTTGATAATCCCTGGCAGTTTCGGTGGGGAGTACCAGACCGCGCACATCAGCACCTGTATTTTGCAGCAGGCGCAGGATTGTACTTCCCAGATGGCCTTTTGCGCCTGTAACGATATAGATATATTTCATCTGCGATACTCCTTCCTTTTGACAAAAGCAGTTTTAAATTATTAGACACAGTGTTGATATACCTCTCTATCTGTATTATAATTCGTTATATAGAGAGGATACAATCATCAGATTTCCTGTATTTGAAAAGATTTCGAACAAATTGTACACAAGCTGTCGCTTAGAACAGGACATTCACAAAACTTTCAGGAAAGGAGTAATAGAGATGAAAATTTCAGACCATCGGGTCAGGGTGACAAAAATGCTGATTCGCCGTGCTTTCACCGATTTACTGCGCCAGAAGCCCATTCAGAGTATCTCAATTAAGGAACTGTGTACCGCGGCCGGCATCAATCGCGGGACGTTTTATGCGCATTATACTGATATTTACGACCTGCGGAATAAACTGGAAGAAGAAATGATGACTGACTTTCAGGAGGCGCTGCGCCCGCTGCTGGAAATCAGCGAAAAGGACTTAACGCCGCTAAAGATTACAACGGGAATTTTCCAGTGTTTGAAGGAAAATGCAGATGTCTGTACCATCACGCTCGGGCCATACGGCGACAGGGAGTTCGCCGCACGGCTGATTAGCTTGGGCAGGGAAAAATATGTAGAGAGCTACAAACGGTTTTTTCGGGATGCTACCGCAAAACAGCTGGAATATTACTATGCATTTGTAAGCGCCGGATGTATTGGACTACTGGAGCGCTGGCTGGCGGAAGGACTGGCAAGCAGTGCAGAGGAAATGGCCGACATGGCAGAAAAAATTATGATGCATGGTATCGGGTTCCTACAGACGGATATGGCATGATTCCCACAGCAAATCTTTTTGAGCAAAACAGCCGCAACGGAAAAATCCCGTGCGGCTGTTTGTTCTTTATTCTGTGTGGTGCTGGCTTCCATGGCCATTGCCCGCACCACCGTTCTGTCCATTCCCTTCCCCGCCATGTCCATTTTCTTCATGATGGGAATTTCCTCCATAACCAGGAGATGAAGAAGTCTGGGTACTCTCGGAATTTGAATCCAGAGATGAATCTGCCGAAGAATCCCCGCTGGAAGAAGTGCTTTCCCCTTCATTCAAAAGTGCCCGAAGTTCCCTCATCGAAAGGTTCCGGCATTCCTCCGGCGTGATGGAAACCCCGTTTTCCAGCAGTTCCTGGTACACCTGATACCGTCCCACAGAGAGCCCCGCCTCATGTGCGGCCTGCATGGTGCCAACTTCGGCTGTATGGCAGGAAGCGTGGTGTTCCTGATAGCCCTGACAGTTTTGCAGGCCGGCAGCCAGCTCCTCTTCTTTATCAGAAGAGACGGTAAATACCAGCTTGGCCCCCTGCTGATTCAAATATCCCTGCATCTGGCTGCTGGACAGAAGGGTCTCTACTGCTTCGGTGTACGTCATATTGGAAACGTCCACCTCGCTGACAAGCTGTTGCCCGTCTTCGTTATATCCTTCACAGCTGACCACCCGGTCAAAAAGGTTCAGCGCCAGTTCAATAGAAGGGTTCACATCTATACTGATATAGGATACCGGGGTGGTGTACAGCCCCTGGAACAGGACGCTGACTGTGAGCAGCAGCGCCGCACATGCCACAGCGTAGGCCCACACCCGTCTCTTCACCTTTTGCCGCCGGCTTATCTCTTTCCGCAGATATGCCAGTGTGTCCTGTTTGAGCGATTCCTCCGCCCTGACATTGGCAAAGGCTTTTTGAATCCGGTTCATTCCCAGTCACCTCCCAACTGCTGCCGCAGCAGCTCCCGGCCGCGTGCCAGCCAGGTATATATGGTATTTTCCTTTTTGTCCAGAATTGAGGTAATCTCCCCGGCGGAATACCCTTCATAATAATGCAGGTAGATGGCGTCTTTATATTTTGCCGGAAGGTGCAGCACTGCCATAAGGACTTCCCGGCTCTCGCGGTCATCCGGGCTGCAAAAGTCCTCGGCAAGCTCCAGCGGAACAGTGCGTTTGCGCAGCAGGCTTCGCAATAAATCCCGGCAGGCATTCACCGTCACCCGCACAAACCAGGCTTTTTCGTGCTGCTCATTTTCGAACGCACCAGAATAGAGGATGTATTTCAAAAACACTGTTTGGAACACATCCTCCGTATCCTGCCGGTTTTTCAGGTGCAGGGCACAGATTCGGCGAATCATGTCGCCGTATGTCTCCACCGCACGGGTGGCCTCCTCTTCTGTCCTCATGATTGTATGTGATTACTTCCTTCCGTGATGTCCGTTTCCTTCTCCGCAGTGGTTCCCGCTGCCGTTATGATGCTGGGCACCGGTACCGTCACAGGTGCCGTCGCAGTCTCCGTTATACGGGCAGTTTTCGTTCGGGCACGTGCTGGTGGTATCGCTTGTTGTGCCGCCGCGATACTGGCTGCCGGTACCGTCACAGGTGCCGTCGCAGTCGCCGTTATACGGGCAGTTTTCGTTCGGGCACGTGCTGGTGGTTTCGCTCGTTGTGCTGCCGCGGTACTGGCTGCCGGTGCCGTCACAGGTGCCGTCGCAGTCGCCGTTATACGGGCAGTTTTCATTCGGGCACGTGCTGGTGGTGGTTTCGCTTGTGACAGAAGAAGTCACACTGCTGGATGCGGAATCCGGCACAGCGGAAGAAGCCAGCGTATTTCCCACCGCCGAAACGGTGATGGCCCCTGCTGTCAAAATGGCTACAACTGCTGCTGCAAGAATTCGTTTTTTCATCATGATACCTCCTGTTAGAGTAAGTGGTTTTTGTTCTTCTACTCTTCCTTACGTTTCAAGAGGCCATATCCTTTCATCCGTTTTCAAAAAATTTTGAAAAATTTATTATTTTTCGCCCCAGGCCCAGCGGCTGAAACATTCGAGCCAATCCAACAACTTGAATCGAACCTCATAGCTGGCCCCCTGCCCCTTGACGACTTCCACTTCATCTTCCGGCAGGACATCTTCAATGCCGGCAGATTCCTGCTTTTCGGATTCCTCTGTTTTAGAGGCTGTATCTGTGGGCTTTTTTTCGCTGGAGTCTGCAGCTGCCGCACTTCCCTGTTGGGAACCGCCGTCTGTCTCTTCCAATTCTTCGGTTTTGGCTGGCTGCCCGCTGTCTTCGCTTTCCTCTGTATTTTCTTCAGCTGCCGGAAGGCACAGAGAAGGGAACAGCACACACCACCAGTTATGCCCCTCGGCTTTCCCAATTTTTATGCGCAGCGCCTGATAGGTCCCCGCCGGAAGCGTGATATCCTCATATACCCGCGTACCAAAAGAAGAAGGCCCCAGCTCCATCGTGACCGGGTAGGAATATCCTTGCCGGGTAATCTCATCCTGTGCAGCGGCGAGCAGCTGCGGCATGGCCTGCTGTATGCATACTTCGGCCTCTTCTTTTGTCTGTACCCCGTCCAACAGCCCGGCACTTTCCTGCAAAATCCGGTCGCGCACCTCCAGCTTTAATGCCTGGTCTTCTTCGGAATCGGAATTGGCGAGCACATGCAGCCGGAGCACCCGCTGGGAAAGGTCTTCACAACGCGCGGCGAACCCGGTAAAACTGAACAGGATGGCAAACAGCAGCCCGGTTGCCAATGCTTTTTCCCATGTATACCAACGGAATCCAGCCTGCTTCGGCCGGTTAATACATGTTCCCATGATTCGTTTGAGATGTTTCACCTGAGATTCTCCCTTTCAAGACGCATACTTTCTAATACTGACAGTATGGCCTGTTTACAGGAAAAATATACCGGGAAACAAAAAACTTTATTCGACAGCCTGTGCCGGAACTGGATGTGCGAGGAACACCTGGCCCAGTTCCTGCAATCTCTCCCCTGCTTTTTGCGCGGCGTTCTCTTCGCAGAAGAGGCCAAAGACAACGGAACCGCTGCCGGTCATGCAGGCGCCTAACGCGCCGCCCGCTTTCATTCGCCGGGTAATTTCGGTGATTTCCGGCAAGCGCAGGATGTCCTCAAAACGGTTGTTCAGGCAATATGCAACTTGTTCGAGGCTGCCACTTTCCAGTGCAGAAAGCATGGCAGGCGTTTTGGGCGGCACTGCCGGAGCGCTGTCCGATGCGCGGAACGCCTGCGGCGTACTCACACCGATGGGCGGTTTACACAACAGGACCGTACAGGGAGGCATCGCCGGGGCCGGCGTCAGAATTTCACCGAAGCCTTCTGCTTTCATAGTTCCGCCGGTCACACAGAAAGGAACATCTGCTCCCACCCTTGCGCCCAGCTCGCGCAGTACCTGTACAGAAAGCTTGGTCTGAAAGGCGCGGTTCAGCAGCCGCAGTGCCGCAGCGCCATCACTGCTGCCGCCACCCATTCCGGCCTGTGAAGGGATCTGCTTTTCGATTTGAAACGCCACACCCTGATTTTCAATTCCGCAGTAGTCGAAAAAGGCCCTGGCTGCTTTCCAGACAATATTATCTGGCCCTGAGGGAGCACCGCCACCACAGTCCACGCGGATTCCCATCATCCCTTCTTCCCGGCACAGGCAAACGGTATCGTACAGCGACACCGACTGCATCACGGTAGCAAGGCTGTGGTATCCGTTCGGAAGCTTCCCTAAAATATCGAGCGTGAGATTGATTTTGGCATATGCCGGTTCTTTCCACTGCATGGAAGATCTCTCCTTTTTTATAAAACAACAAAGGCGCTGCAACAGAATCTCTGTTTGCAGCACCTCCTGAAAAACGTTAAAAATTAAAAAGTGAAAGCCGTTTGATTTCAATTACATGCGCCGGACACATCTCATGGCAGCAATAACACCGGATGCACTTGCTGTAGTCAATATGTGCTTTACGGGGTGCACCTTCCAGCATAATCGTATGCTGAGGGCAGCTTTCTGCGCATTTTCCGCATCCAATACAGTGCGCTGTTTTGATTTTAGGGTAGGGTGTTGCCAAGCGGGTGGCAACTGGCTGCATGAATTTGGGCAGGCGTTCGATAAAATTGCTGGTTTTCGATTCCGGCTGCAAAAAATCACGCGCACGGAATGATTCCAACGGGTCACCCAGCAGCTCAAGTTCTTTGAGCGAAGACGGGCACAGCCCTCTTGAAGCAGCATCACGCAGCATCATCACCTGCATGGGATCCATATTCATCATCGCTGCACAGGCCATATCCACTGCATAAGGGCTTTTGCTGGCGGCCAGCACCCCCATAAACCGGGGCTTGCCTCCGGTAGGTCCATTCCCTTCCATTGCAGTGATGCCGTCTACAAAACAGATAGACGGCTTTACCGTTTCGCACAGGTCTACCAGCATTTCATTAAAAGCCGGTTTTTCAGGAAAACGGCAGTGGAATTCGGGCTTCATCAGCCCCGGCACTGTGCCGAACAGGTTTTTCACCGCACCGCTGAGCATGGTCATGCAGTGCGATTTCATCTTGGCGATGTCAACCACCAGATCCGCCTCTACAATCGGCGTGATGATGGGAAACAGCCTGGAACGCCGCCCGTGGGGCGCCTGCACTTCCCGATGGGAACAGTCATAATTCAGCGGGATATCAAACTGCTCGGAAATTTTATCGTAGCCACAGGCAGCATAAATACTTTTCAGCGCTGCCGGTGTATACAGCCCTCCGGGGCTTTCGGCGATCAGCACCTGTGCACCCAAATCACGCAGATGCACGGCGACTGCGGCTGTCAGCAGCGGATGCGTGGCAATTCCGGCCTCCGGCGCGGCTTTTACCACCAGATTGGGCTTGATCACCGCCCGGATTCCCGGACGGATAAGGGAGTCGAAGCCCAACGCACAGAACTGTGCGGCGACCGCCTCGCAGAGGGTTTCCCAGTCGTACCCGGAACAGGCGGTAAGGCAAACGGTTTTTTCCATTATAAACGCCCCATAAAGCGCTCAATGCGGCGGAGCGCCTCGGTAATATGTTTGATTGAATACGAGTAGGAAATGCGGGCGAAGCCTTCACCACAGTCGCCAAAAGCATTGCCCGGCACCACGGCTACATGCTCGTCATACAACAGCTTTTCACAGAATTCCTCAGAACTCATGCCGCTCTTTTTCAGGCTTGGGAATACATAAAACGCGCCTTCCGGCTCAAAGCAGGTGAGCCCCAGACGGTTCAGGCCATCCACAATCAAACGGCGGCGCATATCGTACTGGCTGCGCATGTATTCAATATCTTCGTCGCCGTTGCGCAGCGCTTCCACTGCCGCATACTGCGCGGTAGTCGGTGCGCTCATAATTGCGTACTGGTGCAGCTTGGTCATGGGGCTGATAATTTCTTTCGGACCCACAGCAAAGCCCAGCCGCCAGCCGGTCATGGCAAACATTTTTGAAAAACCGTTCACCACAATGGTGCGCTCTTTCATACCCGGCAGAGAAGAAAAACATACATGCTTTTCTTTTCCATAGGTCAGTTCGCCATAAATTTCATCGGAAAGCACCAGCAGGTTGTGCTCGCGCACCACTTCGGCAATGGCTTCCAGATGCTCCCGGCGCATCACCGCACCGGTGGGATTGTTGGGGAACGGCAAAATCAGCAGCTTGGATTTTTCAGTAATCTTGCTGCGCAGCTCTTCCGCAGTCAGGCGGAAGCGGTTTTCGGCCTTTGTCTCAATGACCACCGGCACGCCTTTCGCCATCTGGGTCATAGGCACATAGCAGACAAAGCTGGGCTCGGGAATCAGCACCTCATCGCCGGGGTTAATCAATGCACGGATGCACATATCCAGCGCCTCAGAACCGCCTACCGTAACCAGCACATCCGTTTTGGGTGCATATTCTACCCCATATTTGCGCTGCATCCAGGAGCAGATTTCTTCACGCAGCTCCATAAAACCGCGGTTCGGCGAATACCAGGTTTTTCCCTTTTCCAGCGTGCGGATCCCTTCCTGCCGCACATGGTACGGTGTGGAAAAATCGGGTTCACCAATGCTTAGGGAAATAACGCTGTCCATTTCGCTGGCAATATCAAAAAAACGGCGGATACCGGAGGGTTTGACCTGCTGAACCTCACGGTTCAGAAAAGACTGATACTCAATCACTCCAACTGTCCCTTCTTTCGTCAGTTTCTTCGTCCACAAAGGAAACACCGCCATCCTTATAGCGGGTCAGGAAAAAATGCGTGGCGGTTGCCAGCACACCGTCCAGTGGTGAAAGCCGGCGCGCCACAAACATGGCGATATCCTGCATGCTCTTCCCGCTCACGATGACCGCCAGGTCAAAGCCGCCGGACATCAGGCTGACGCTCTCTACCTCGCTGAATTCCATAATGCGGTTGGCGACCTCATCAAAGCCGCGGTCGCGCTTGGGGCTGACCTTCAGCTCAATCAACGCAGTCGCACGGTTTTCGTCGGCCTTTTCCCAGTTAATCAGCGCCTGATATCCCTTAATAACGCCTTTTGCCTCGTAATCGGCAATTGCCTTTTCTACTTCTTCCTTGGTACAATTGAGCATTACTGCCAGCTGTTCGCTGGAAGCCCGTGCGTTCTCCTTTAAAAGCTGCAACAATTTTTCCATAAAAGTGACACCTCCACATAAATTATCTGAAACGCCCTGCTGTCTCCATCAATACAGCGGAATCAGCTTTGGGGTGCGTTTTTCAAAAATCGTATAATGGGTAAATCCCGCTTCGGCAGCAACCTGCATCCCCTCCCGGATTCCTGCGCCGACATCTTTCCAGCTATGCGCATCGGAACCCAGCGTAATATATTTCCCGCCATATTCGCGGAACCGGCGCACCAAATGCAAGGTGGGTAAAGTAGTCCCGATTTTCTGCCGCAGGCCTGAAGTGTTGATTTCCAGCGCAAGGCCCTTTTCTGCCAGACGCCGTAAAATTCCGGTAACCTTATCATCATATCTGGAATAATCAAATTGAATACCGTGTTCACCCACAATATACCGCAGCGGGTAAGTCAGATGCGCAAGGGAATCAAAGCCGCCCCATTCCACCATTTCCCGCATTTCCTTCAGATAAGCATCCAACAGGGCATACACATCTTCCTTCTGATAATCGAGGAAGTAAAAATCTTCTTTTCCCCGAACATTGTGAATGGAACCCAGCACAAAATCATAATCAGCTGCGCTCAGGCTCGGCACCGCGATCGAAAGGTCCTGCATGGGCTGCCCCAGTTCAATACCGGTGTATACCCGCAAGCGCCCCTGAAAGCTGAAAGCAGCCTGATGGGATTCCAAATAAGAACGGCAAACCGACTGATAATATCCATCTTTATAATAATTATTGCACTCACAGTGGTCAGTAATGGTAATGGCATACAGGCCGGCGCGTTCTGCCGCCTGGCACATCATCGCTGCAGAGTCAGAACCGTCAGGTGAACAGTGGGTATGAATGTGAGAATCACAAATACAGGAAAATGCCATGCTTGTTTTCGTCCCTTCCTTTCAAAATCCCAATTTTATATACGGGTACATCTCAAAATCATGTACCCTGTCATTCAAACACAGGTTTCTTTACCAGAAGCCGATGCAGATGATAGGCCCCTCGGCTGACTATCGACGCAGGCAGCGTGTCATAGGGTTTGGTATACAAACGCACCAGAGAAGCGTCTTTCCGACTTTCAGAAAAGGTCTTCAGGGAAACGTCTGCATATGATGAGATAGAACGGTAATAACGATAATACTGTCCCCCCCATACTTTGGAGTCGGTAAACCACGGCTTATTTGGAAAAGCCCCCCCAATATAATGCAGAATCACGACATTTTTTCGTGCCTGTTCATACTCTTTCACGGTAAAGGTAGGCTTTTCAGGCCGGTTCAGGCCGGCCGTCCAGCGGTACGAGCGGTCACTGATTCCCGCAGGGAAATCATAGCGCAAATCAAGATGTACGACATCCTCTTCGGGAAATTCGAGATTCAGCAGTGTCTGATCCGGAAAACGGAACCTCGCACCATCCCGGTGCAGGCGTTCCTGCAATACAACATCCATATGCCGGCGCCGGTATTCTTCCAGGTTCAGCAGCAGGAATCCCCCATTAAAGTAGAAATGACTCTGCCAGAATGGATCGTCTGGAGCCATAGAAAGAAACGACGGTACATCCAGCACAGCCCCGGTGAGTTTTCCTTCCAGATTGGTCTGCCACAATTCGCGCAGAGAGGAAAGTACCACCATATCGCAGTCAAGCCAAAGCACACGGTCAATCTCGGGGAAGATTTCTTCGGTAAATACATACAGGTATGCATTGCAGGTACCTTTCCATCCCTGTGGGGCATATTCTTTTTGAATCCGCTCCACATAGCCGGTACAGTCTATGATATCCATTTCTCCACGGGGATACGGTTCTGCAACACGCTCCAGCCGGCGGCGGCTTTCTTCAGAAATATTTTCTGCAAGGATATGCACACACACATCCTCACTGCGGTTATTTTCAAATACAGACACTGCGGACACCGCCGCATGGCTGCAATATCCGTCATTTGTAACATAACAGACATGAATCATACAGACTCCTCCTGTTTGCAGTATTTTCCGCATCATACTTTCCACAATCGAAAGCAGCTGATTTTATTTATTTTATCACACCTCTTTCATTATGAAAAGGGAACAACTGTTATTTTTTCCCGAGTTGGAAGGTTTTGCGTGGTTTTTCCCCTTTTCCGCACACTTTTAGTCATTCCTCCCATTCAGGATTCGGAAGCGTCCAGTTGTTTGGAGCGCAGGAAAAAATTTTCTCTTCATCTTACAGCCCTTGACTTTTTACGCGTTCTCGCTCATAATTGAAAGACAATCAGATTGGAGGGATTTATCAATGCGCGCTGTTATTACAGTTATTGGAAAAGATATGGTTGGAATTCTGGCAAAGGTCTCAACGGTCTGCGCTGATAAGGGCGTAAACGTACTGGAGGTTACCCAATCTATTTTACAGGAAATGTTCGCTATGATTATGATGGTGGATATCTCCAAGTGTACGGTACCGTTCAATGAGCTTTCTGAGGAGCTGACCAAGCTTGGGGAAGATATGAACCTGCGCATCCATGTGATGCATGAGGATATCTTCAACTCCATGCACCGCATCTGAGCGGGCACCCGCTGTTTCAAAATTTAACCGGAAGGCCGTGAAATCATGCTTAATTCCCACGATATATTGGAAACTATCAACATGATCGACAACGAAAACCTGGATGTGCGTACCATTACCATGGGCATTTCGCTGCTCGACTGTATTGACCCGGATGCAAACCGGGCCTGCGACAAAATTTATGACAAGATCTGCCGGTATGCACAGAATCTGGTAAAAACCGGCGAAGACATCAGCAATGAATATGGAATTCCGATTATCAACAAGCGGATTTCCGTCACCCCTATCTCTATGATTGCGGGTGCCAATCCCGGTGTAGACCCTGTCCGCTTTGCGCTGGCTTTGGACCGTGCTGCCCAGACGGTGGGGGTCAATTTCATTGGCGGATATTCCGCGCTGGTACATAAGGGCTTCAGCCCCGGAGATTATGCCCTGATCGAAAGCATCCCCGAGGCACTGAGCCGCACGAATTTTGTCTGTTCTTCTGTAAATATCGGTTCCACCAAGGCCGGTATCAATATGGATGCGGTTGCAAAGATGGGTAAGATTGTGCGCAAGACCGCCGAGGTGACTGCTGATCGCGACTGTATCGGAGCCGCCAAACTGGTTGTATTCTGCAATGCACCTGAAGACAACCCCTTTATGGCTGGTGCGTTTCATGGAACCGGCGAACCGGATTGTGAGATTAACGTGGGCGTTTCCGGCCCCGGCGTAGTGCGCGCCGCATTGGCCAACGCCGGTGATTGCGACATCACTGCGATCGCTGATATCATCAAAAAAACAGCCTTTAAGGTAACCCGTATGGGCCAGCTGGTTGCACAGGAGGCTTCCCGCCGGCTCTGCGTGCCCTTTGGTATTGTAGACCTTTCTCTCGCCCCCACCCCGGCTATCGGCGACAGCGTCGCTTATATCCTGGAAGAAATGGGCCTTGAGTGCTGCGGTGCTCATGGAACCACTGCTGCGCTGGCTTTGCTCAATGATGCCGTGAAAAAGGGCGGCGTGATGGCTTCTTCCCACGTGGGCGGCCTCTCCGGCGCATTTATCCCGGTTACCGAAGACGCCGGCATGATTCATGCTGCCGAGTGCGGTGCATTGACCCTTACCAAGCTGGAAGCTATGACTGCCGTGTGCTCGGTAGGACTCGATATGATCGCCATTCCCGGCGATACCCCCAGCGAAGTAATTTCTGCCATCATTGCAGATGAAGCCGCAATTGGTATGGTCAACAGCAAGACTACGGCTGTGCGTGTGATTCCTGCTATCGGGAAAAAGGTGGGCGACGAGCTGAGCTTTGGCGGCTTGCTGGGCAATGGCCCAGTGATGGAAGTCAACCGCTACTCCCCCGCCAAGTTTATTGGCCGCGGCGGGCGTATTCCCGCCCCCATGCAGAGCCTGAAAAACTAAGTGATTCTAGCCGGAGCGAATTTTCACATTCGCTTTTCCTTACAAATTTTGTTGTAAAACACTTTCAGAGGGCACCCCAAAAGTTAACGAATATTGGAAATTGAGAATTTGTTCAAGCAATCGAAAGGGCTTGTTGTCTGTGAGGCAGCAAGTCCTTTCCTTTTTTAATTCCCGCGGTTGCTGTAATAGCCCAGATATTTAATCAACTTTCAGATGAATTTTTCACTCCTGCGCCCATACTGTTCCACGATAAGATCTGCTGTTCCTTTTGTTAAATAAATCTATTCCTGGCTTTTCCTTGCGCTGCCTATCCTTGCAGCATAGCAGCTTTGGACTTCGCAGTGGAAAACAAGAACGGTGCGGCATACCGGAAAGATACATACGGGTTCCCTGCAAGCGGGGTTCCGCCGCGCTATTCTTCGCGAAAGATGTGCTGGAAGCACGTTTTTTCCGTTCAGACCCTCTCAGGGTTCGAATCCCCCCAGACGAAAAAGCAGCCCTCACAAAAAGTGAGAGCTGCTTTTTTGGCCCGCCCGGAGGGATTCGAACCCCCGGCCTTCAGAATCGGAATCTGCCATAAAAAGACGACTTTTCCGCATGAATACTGGTTTTTTACTTTTTGTTGACTTGCATTTGACTTGCATCACCCGCCAGATACTTATCCAGCTTCTCTACATTGCGCCGCTTATGCTCCTGGTCCAGATGGGTGTAAATCGCCAGTGTGGTTTTAAGATCAGCGTGTCCCATCTGCTCCATGGCTGCCAGTGCATCTACTCCGGCCAGATACATGAGGCTGCAAAAAGTATGCCGCAGCATATGCGGGGTAATGTTGGGAATTACCTTCGGCAAGCCGCCAGGAGTAAATTTGCTGGCTCCATCGTGGCCATAACGGGCGTTGAGCTCCTTCTGGTAGCTCTCCCACATCCGGCGCCAGCTTGTCTCTGTCATCATTTGGCCTTTGGTATCCGGGCAGACCAACAAACCTTCTCGAGGCTGCTGCTGTAGGAATTGAACCAATATTTTTGGAATCTGCACTACCCGCTCTCCAGCTGCGGTTTTTGCGCCGGATTTAACCTCAAATTTTGTCCCTGCTTTTGCAACGGATTTATTGACCCGAATTGCACCAGCGTCTAAATCTATATCCGCCCAAGTGAGCGGGATCACTTCTCCGCGGCGCAGTCCTGCCAACATCATCAGCATAGCGGCTCTCTGTGCCCGATGAGGTGTATTCAGTATCCATCCCTGTTCTTCTGCGGTCAACGCTCTCCGTCGTTCCTGCGGTGCTTCTGTAGCTATTTTTACGGCGCTGGCAGGATTATAGTCCATCAAACGGTTGTCAATCGCCATTTGGCACACCTGATGCACTACCGAGCGGTATTCCACCAGCGTACGCTTTGCTGTCGGTTTTCCGGTATAGGGGTTTTGCTCCGACAAATCCAGAATCATGCCTTGCACATCTGCTGGGCGTATTTCTGTAATGGAGAGCGGGCCTAACCAGCGATTGATGGTTTCTATTTTTTGGGCGCAAGTGACATAGTGCGCAGGGGAGACCGTGGATTTTTTGAGTTTGAGCCAACGTTCGGCCCAACTGGAAAAGGTGTCTCGCATGGCCGCTACATCCAGCCCTTTTCCCATCATTACTCGAACTTCTTCGGCCTTCGTCTCCACTTCCTTCGGTGTGGTGCCGTATACGGATTTATATTTCCGTTTGCCGTTGACCATACCCAGATAGATCTGCATCATGTACCGCCCGTCCGGACGCTTTTTCACTCTGGATTTTGCCATAAAAAACACCTCCAAGGTATGACTTGCCAAGCCTATCTCGGAAGTGGTATAATCTATCTTGCTGAAGGATGGGTTATACCGCTTAAGGTAAGCCTGTTTTATTTGCTCCCCTGCCGGTTGCCGCCGGTGGGGGATTTTTTATTTATTTGGATTAGAGGTACAACTCCATAAGCCATCTATATGTTCATTCAAATTGGGTTTGATAGGTGCCCACATAGGATCTAAAATAAAGTCTACTCCTTCTCTT
>DVIY01000237.1 GCA_018710915.1 Candidatus Gallacutalibacter pullistercoris | reverse complement strand
TGATAGATTTTATTGGCTGCTTCAGCAGCTATGGTTCGTTTGAATCTCTTGTAGATGATTTTTTTGTCACAGCGATATGAGGCCTTTATACCGGCTCGATAACCTGATAAAAAATAAACTCCCAAATGTTTCTGGATACATTTGGGAGTTCGTTTTTATATTGCAGAAAGGCAGGGTATGGTTTCCTATAATTAAATGAATCCGTGTAGGGCTCGCCTCCCTTCTGCCGTTGACTTTTGACAGAAGGTGATGTACCCTTAAAAATAGTTCTATGAGTTTATGTGGTTTCAATCACTTGATTTGGAGGAATCCCAATGGTTCGCGAGATTATGAAAGACCCGCTGTTTCTGGCGCAAAAATCAGCCCCGGCCACGCCGGAGGACTGCGGGATTGCACAGGATCTGCTGGAAACGCTGGAAGCCCACCGTGAAGGCTGCGTAGGGATGGCAGCCAATATGATCGGCGTCAAAAAACGCATCATCGCGTTTGACAACGACGGGGCGTATATGGTGATGTTCAACCCCCGTATCGTCAAACAGTCGGGGCCATATGAAGCAGAGGAAGGCTGCCTCTCCCTGACCGGTACCCGCAAGACGAAGCGCTGGAAATCCATCAAGGTGGAATATCAGAATGAACAGTTCCAGACGCGGCTCAAAACTTTTACCGGCTGGACAGCGCAAATCATCCAGCACGAGATTGACCACTGTGAGGGGGTTCTGATATGAAAGAAGAAATGTTCAGCGGGCGCGTGGCGGTTGTGACCGGCGGCGCAAAGGGCATCGGCAAAACCATTGCGGAAGAGTTCCGCAAGGCGGGCGCAGAGGTGTGCATCATCGACCTGCTGCCCAATGGCTATTTTGTGGGCGATGTGGCGGAACAATCGGTGCTGGAAGAATTCGCACAAAAAATCATCGGCGACTATGGGCGCGTGGATTTCCTCGTACATAATGCGCTGCCCCTGATGAAAGGGCTGGATAAATGTACCTTTGAAGAATTCAACTATGCACTGCGGGTGGGCGTGACCGCGCCTTTTTACCTCACCAAGCTGCTCGCACCGTATTTTGCCCCCGGCGCATCTATTGTGAATATCTCGTCTTCGCGCGACCGTATGAGCCAGCCCCAGACCGAGAGCTATGCAGCGGCCAAAGGCGGCATCTCTTCCCTGACCCATGCACTGGCCGTGAGCCTTGCCGGAAAAGCGCGCGTCAATTCCATTTCGCCGGGCTGGATTGATACCGGTTTCACCCGCTATGAAGGCCCCGACGCCGACCAGCACCCTGCCGGGCGGGTAGGCAATCCGCTGGATATTGCCAATATGGTGCTGTATCTCTGCTCGGACAAAGCGGGATTTATTACCGGGGAAAATATTTGCATTGACGGCGGCATGACCCGGCAGATGATTTATCACAATGATTTCGGCTGGACGCTGCATGAGGAGGAAACCACATGAAAACTGCGATCTGCTACTATTCCCGCCACCATGGGAACACCAAAAAGGTGCTGGAAGCCATGGCCGAAGGGAATGAGATTGATTTAATTGATGTCACGGCCCGCAGTGCGGTGCATCTCGAAGAATATGATATGATCGGGTTTGCTTCCGGTATTTATGGCTTTGAATTCCACAAATCCGTGGTGAATTTTGTCCGGCAGTACCTGCCCCGCAAGAAAAAGGTCTTTTTTGTCTATACCTATGGTTTGAACAAAGGTACCGGCGCTGGGGCAGCGGTTCGTATTGCGCAGGAAAAAGAAGCGGTGATTCTGGGTAAATACGGCTGCCGCGGATATGATACTTTTGGGCCGTTCAAGATGATGGGCGGAATCGCAAAAGGGCATCCCAATGAGAAGGAGCTGCAAAAAGCCAGAGAGTTTTATCAGCATATCCTCCATAAGGCGGAAAAGCGCTCCTGAATCGAAAAACGTCATCGTCGGAATGTCTGGGATAGGATTTTCTGGGTCATCAACAGCACCCTTTTGGCGGCTTATGTTTTGCCGAAAGGGTGCTGTTTTTCTGTTTAGATACCCTCGGCGCATTGTTTTGCATGAATGTGAAGTATTGGACAAGGATGCAGATATGGGGTATACTACTGGATAGAAAAGCTTGGATGGGAGGAACTTCTATGGAAAAGAAACAGGCGAAAGCTCCAGCAGCCATTCCGTTTGGAGAAGAAGCGTTTACCCCGCAGGAAGGCACCAGCATCCGATGGCTGGGCGGCGCCGGAGCACTGGTCAACAGCCGGGGGACGATCCTGCTGATTGACCCAGTGCTCAAAGGCTTTGATATGCCTCTGTTGGTGGAAGCCCCTGTGCGGGTGGAGAATGTGCCAAAAGTAGACGCGGTTCTTTTGACCCATAGCGATAATGATCATTTCAGCCGCGAGACCTGCCGGGACTTGGGGCCGGTATGCAGGGAATATCACGCGCCCCGGTATGTGGCGGGCCTGCTGAAAGAGATGAATTTGCCTGGAACAGGCCATGATATCGGCGGATCGTTTGCAGTGGGGAATGTGAGTGTTACCCTGACGCCGGCAGACCACGCCTGGCAAAATGATTTTCCTGGAACGGCAGACCGCATATTCCAGCCGGAGGATTTTTGCGGGTTCTGGCTGGATACTCCCGATGGTTCTATTTGGGCGGTAGGGGATTCCCGCCTGATGGAAGAACACCTGCACATGCCTACCCCAGACCTGATGCTGTTCGATTTTTCTGACAGTGAATGGCATATTGGTCTGGAAAATGCGGTGCTTTTGGCAAATACGTATCCGGATACCCCTCTTCTGCTGTGGCATTGGGGATGTGTGGATGCTCCGGATATGGATCCCTTTAATGGAGATCCGGAAGAACTGAAAGCCCGGATTCAAAACCCGGAACGTGCTTTGATTTTGGCTCCGGGGCAGCCTTTGACTCTGCATAAGCTGAGCCAAAGGGGTGGCTGTAAATAGTGAATCGCGACGGGCGGGGGCGTTTCGAAGCGCGCCCCTCTGTGTGTTTGTAAGGGGGATTTTTCATGATCGTTTACTTTTCTGCTACCGGCAACAGCCAGTACTGTGCCAATATGATTGCCGAAAAGCTGGAAGACCAGCTGACCGATTCCTTTTCCTTTATTCAAAAGGGAATTGCCGCTGAGCTTTCTTCTGAAACGCCGTGGGTCTTTGTTGCACCCACCTACAGCTGGCAGATGCCGCATGTGTTTGAGCAGTTTATCCGGGATACCCGTTTTTCCGGCAGCCGCAAGGCGTATTTTGTGCTCACCTGCGGCGGTGATACCGGAGACGCAGGCCGCAGGCTCGAGTCGCTGTGCAGCGAAAAGGGGCTGGAATATCAGGGACTGCTGCCGGTCGTCATGCCGGATAATTATATTGTCATGTTCAAGGCGCCGGAGGAAGCGGAAGCAAAACGCATCATCCATGCGGCACGCCCTGTGCTGGAACAGGGAATCGCCCGGATCCGGGATGGACTCCCCTTCCCCGAGCGCAAAATCGGCTTTGTTGACCGGCTGAAATCCGGCCCGGTGAATGAAGGCTTTTACCGGTTCTTCATCAAGCCCAATTCGTTTTATGCCACAGATGATTGTATCGGATGCGGTAAATGCGCACAGGTGTGCGTGCTGAATAACATCCATCTGGAAAAAGGCCGCCCCGTATGGGGTAACGACTGTACCCACTGTATGGCGTGCATCAGCCGCTGCCCTGTGCAGGCCGTCGAATACGGGAAGTCTACCAGGGGGAAGCGCCGCTATCTGTGCCCGGAATCCTGTGAATAATGGAGGTGCTTCGCATGAATGAATCGATTCGGCGGGAGCTGTTTGCATTGCGCGACCCTTCGTATCGCGACTTTCATTGCAGACTGATGCCTACAGTAGACCCCGAGCGGGTGATCGGGGTTCGGACACCCGCACTGCGCAAGCTGGCGCGCACACTGAAAGGCACGCCGGAAGCGCAGCTGTTCCTGCAAACCCTTCCCCACGCGTATTATGAAGAAAACAACCTGCATGGAATCCTGCTTGGCGAGCTGCGCGGGTATGAAGAGACCGTGGAAGCGCTGGAAAAATTCCTGCCGTTTGTCGATAACTGGGCGACCTGTGACCTGCTTAGCCCGAAAGCGTTCCGAAAGCATCCGCCGCAGCTGCCCGAGCAGGCGCATACCTGGATGGCGAGCAGCCATACCTATACGGTGCGCTTTGGCATTGGCGTGCTGATGCAGTTTTATCTGGACGAAGAATTCCGGCCGGACTATGCGCAGTGGACAGCGGAAGTCGACAGCGAGGAATATTACATCCGCATGATGCAGGCATGGTATTTTGCCACAGCCCTCGCAAAGCAGTATGAGGCCGTGCTGCCATACCTGCAGGAACGCCGTCTGCCGCAGTGGGTGCACAACAAAACCATCCAGAAAGCGGTCGAGAGTTTCCGCATCACGCCGGAACAGAAAGAATTCCTTCGCACACTGCGCTGGAAAAAATAAAAAGAACCCCCGCTGTGAGCCAATGGCCCGCAGCGGGGGTTTGTTGTACGAAAACTCTTTGAAAATTTACAGTACCGAGTTTATTCCATGGTGCGCAGCTTCTGCAAAATCACCTCATCCGCCGGGCAGAAGGAATATTGCGGGATTTCTTCGGGGGTAATCCAGCGGATATCGTTATGCTCCAGCTTCTGGGGGCGGCCTTCTGCAATATGCGCAGAAAACAGCGTCAGGTGTACGGTTAAGGTGGGGTATTCGTGTGTCAGCTCCATAAAAGGCGCTTCCGGCTGGATGGTGATTCCCAGCTCTTCGCGGCATTCCCGTACCAGCGCCTGCTCCAGAGTTTCGCCCGGCTCCACTTTTCCGCCGGCAAATTCCCAGAAAAGCCCCAGCATCTTTTCTGCCGGGCGCTGGCAGATCAAAAACCGGCCGTTTTCCCAGATCAGCGCGGCGACGACTTCTGTCATGCAAAGGCCTCCTTGTCAGTTCTGCTTCTGTACGATCTTGTACTCGTCATAGGGCTGATAGTACGGGCAGTTGTCCAGCGTCCCCCGCAGGAACTGCTCCATTTCGTCCTCATCGAGGTTGACATCACACCGGTAATATCCGTATTCATCGTCAAACACATAGCTGGCGCAGCAGTCACAGTTGCTTTTTCCCGCCATCTGTACACTTCCTTTCAAAAAATCACGGCTTTTCTGCCCGCAGCAAAAAGCGGTGCTCCGTCCCTTGCACAAAACCGTCCCGGCGGCGCTGCTCTTCCAGCCGGAACAGCGTTTCGAGGCAGCCGTCTACCGTAAAGCCCGGGAATTCCCACGGCAGAATCTTCGCAAAATAGACCAGCGCCCCCACGTCAAAAAACCGGATGGGCGAAAAATGCTCTTTCGCTTCCCGTATCACCAGGCCGGATTCTTCCAGCAGGCGGCGGTTGTTTGCCAGCGTATGGCGTGGATACTGCGGCACAAAACCGGGAATCAAGGCCCGGGAAAGGTCATTGTCATTTTGACCGCCCACCTGCTGGGTGAGGAATACCCCGCCGGGCTTCAGCAGCCGGAAAATCTCCTCCGCCCGGAAAGCCTCGTGGCGGTTCAAAATGACATCAAAGCGGTCACTTTCCAGCGGAAGCGGGTCTTCCCCACTCGCTTCCACCACCTGGATGCCCAGTGGTTCCAGCCGCTGGCGGCACAGCTGCACATTGGGCGGATACCCTTCCGTTACCGTGGTATGTTCGCCGGGGTGCCCCAGTGTCAGCAAAAATTCCCCGCCGCCGGTGCCCATATCCAGCAGTCCTTTCTCTGGGCGCAGCAGCGAGCGGGCCATGGATTCATAATCCCATGGGAGTTCCCCGTCCTGGCAGCGGCCGTTGAGATGGGAAAAATCCCAGCCCGTAAAGGTCGCAGCCTCTTCTTCTTTCCAAAGGCGATACAGCGCCTGTTTTTCCTGATGGTTCAGTTGATTCATAGAGATTGCTCCTTCCAATTTCGATTGATAAGAATAGAAGGGGTGCAGCCTCCCGACCATCCTGATTTGCCGGATGCAGTCGATGATCTGCGGTTACTGCACCCGGCCGTTAATTCGCGGTGTCCGCATACGCGTTCACCCTCCTTTGTTAAGGGGCTATCTGAAAAGTCGAAATCATTGTCTTTTCTATCGGCATCATGAAATGATGTCGTGCAACGCCAGCTATTGCGTTAAAAATACTCGGAATCCATCAAGGATTCCTGCGTTTTTTGCCTTATGTCTGTCTGTTGCTTGTGAAAAAATCCTTCTATTTCTTTGTTTTCAGAAACGCCCTACTTCTGTTTTTGATTATAGCACGTTGGAGAAATGATTTCAATTATACTGTGTGTATATTTCAAAATGGAATTTACATTAAAAAATTCCTTTCTGTGACCAGCGCACAGAAGCGCGGGAGAAAAAGTGCTATGATAGCCCCATACGAGCAAGAAACAGGAGGAGCGTTTTATGGCAAAGAGACTGGCGCAGGTCTCCCAAAAGGAGTGTGTGGCCTGCGGGTGCTGCATGAAGGCATGCCCGCGAAAGGCGATTTCGATTCCCCGGGGCGTGTATGCGGTGATTGACCCGGAGCTGTGTGTGGGATGCGGGCTGTGTGCGAAAAAATGTCCCGCTGACGTCATTTCAATGGTTGCCCGGGAGGTGGTATGATGAAAACAAAAACACACTGGTATGACTGGCTCTGGATTGCATCCGGGCTGTACCTGATTCTGGGTTTTGTCAACATCCTGTTTGCGTGGCTGGGATTGATTTGCTTTATTGTCCCGCTGCTAATCTCGGTGATTCGCGGCAGCAAAGCCTACTGCAACAAATACTGCGGCCGCGGGCAGCTGTTCAGCCTGCTGGGGGAAAAGCTCCATCTTTCCCGCAATAAGCCCATTCCGGCCTGGATTCGCTCCAAGTGGTTCCGGTACGGGTTTCTCACCTTTTTCATGATTATGTTTTTCAATATGCTGTACGTCACCTGGCTGGTGTTCGCCGGAAGCAATAGTTTACAGCAAACGGTCACTCTTTTGTGGACTTTCCGTCTGCCGTGGCAGTGGGCTTATACCGACGGACTGGTAACGCCGTGGGCGGCACAGTTTGCCTTTGGTTTTTACAGCGTGATGCTCACTTCTACGGTGCTGGGGATTCTCACCATGGCCATGTTTAAACCTCGCTCCTGGTGCGTGTACTGCCCCATGGGCACTATGACTCAGCTGATCTGCAAGGCCAAAAACCATGGAGAAGGCAGGTGATTGCCCTTTCTTCTGCGGGAAGAAAGGGCGCAAAGAAGCGGCGGTTCAATCAGCTTGCAGCAGGCGTGCCCAAAACAATCTGCTCCGTGGTCGCCAGTTCACACGGCGACGCCTTCGACCGCCACTGAGCTTTGCTCACTCTGGCGTGTCGCGGAGCAAGCTGCGGGGGTCAAGGGGGTGTAACCCCTTGCCAGTCTTTGCATACTTTCTTCTGGGAAGAAAGTATGAGCCCGTCGCGGCTTGAGCGACAAACTGCATGTTCAATGCATTTTAATCCAAAAGGCCAACGGCCTTTTGTGGGTAAGCGGTTATCAACCGCCCGTAAATCACATCGCCGCCCCAGCGAGGGCAGGGGATTGCCCTTTCTTCTGCGGGAAGAAAGGGCGCAAAGAAGCGGAAAAGGGACCGCCTTGGTCCCTTTTCAAACCCCCACGAAGTTCCGATGCAGGAAGCGGTGCGGAACCTGCCGCGCTTGTAAATCCCCCTGCGGGAATTTGTGCGCGGCGGTTCAGTCAGCTATAACCATCTGTATAAATCAAACCATACTATCCATAAAATGACAGAAAGGATTGATCTTTATGAAACAGAAGAAAGTTGTCATCATCGGCGGCGTGGCAGGCGGCGCTTCTGCCGCGGCCCGTCTGCGCCGCCTCGACGAGAATGCCCATATCGTCGTGGTGGAACGCGGCCCCTATATCTCCTTTGCCAACTGCGGCCTGCCCTATTATCTGGGCGGCACCATCCAGGACCGCGCTGCGCTGACCCTTCAGACCCCCGAGAGCTTCAAGGCCCGCTTCAACGTGGATGTCCGGGTCTTCAGCGAGGCGGTCTCCATTCAGCCCGACAACAAGACCGTCACCATCCACAACCACAATACCGGCGAAGAGTACGAGGAGAGCTATGACTCCCTGATTCTCTCCATGGGCGCCGACGCTGCTATGCCCCCCATCCCCGGCATTGATTCAAAAAAGGTGTTTACCGTCCGCAACATCCCCGACACCGTAGCGGTCAAGACCTATATCGAAGAGCATCAGGCGAAGAAAGCGGTAGTCGCAGGCGGCGGCTTTATCGGTCTGGAAGTGGCCGAGAACCTGCACGAGCTGGGCATGGACGTGACGCTGGTGGAAATGGCCGACCAGGTGATTCCCTCCATCGACGCCGATATGGCGGCACAGGTGCACGGCCATATGCGCCAGAAGGGGCTGCATCTGCTGCTGGGCAGTGCTTTGCAGAAGATTGAGGACACCGAAACCGGCGTTTCCCTGACCGTCAACGGCGAGCCCATCGACGCTGACCTGCTGGTCATGGCCATCGGCGTGCGCCCCGCTTCTGAAATCGCCGTGAAGGCCGGCCTTCCCGCCAACGCCAGGGGCGCGCTGATTGTCAATTCCGCCATGGAAACCGGCGTGGACGGCATCTATGCTGTGGGCGACCTGATTGAGATTACCCATTTTGTCACCGGCGAAAAGGGATATATTCCGCTGGCAGGCCCCGCCAACAAGCAGGGACGCATTGCCGCCGACAATATCTGCGGGATTCCCAGCCGCTATACCGGTACCCAGGGTTCTTCCATCCTGAAAGTGTTCGATCTGGCTGTTGCTTCCACCGGCATCAGCGAAAAGACCGCCAAGGCCCTGCACCTGAACTATGAGAAGTCTTTCACCTTCTCTGCCAACCACGCCACCTATTATCCCGGCGCTACCAATATGTCCATCAAGACGCTTTTCGAGAAGGACACCGGCAAGATTCTGGGCGCACAGATTGTGGGCAACGACGGTGTGGACAAGCGCTGCGACGTGTTCGCAACTGCCATCCGCGCAGGCATGACCGCCAAAGACCTGACCGAACTGGAGCTGTGCTATGCGCCGCCTTTCGGTTCCGCCAAAGACCCGGTGAACATGGCCGGGTATGTGATTGAAAACATGATGAGCGGCCTGGTGAAGACCTTCCACTGGCACGACATTGAGAAAATCAGCAAAGACCCGGATGCTTTCTTGCTGGATACCCGCAACCCCATGGAGTATATGGCCGGTACTATTCCCGGTTTCGTCAATATCCCGCTGGATTCCCTGCGTGACCGTCTGGACGAAATCCCGAAGGACAAGACTATTTACGTCACCTGCCAGATTGGCCTGCGCGGTTATATTGCCGCACGTATCCTGATGCAGAACGGCTATGACGTGTATAACCTTTCCGGCGGCTACCGCCTGTACCAGACCATCTTCGGATAAAATTCCGCATAACAGGGCCCCTTCAGCCGGTACCGCTGGCTGAGGGGGCTCATTGTTTTGCGCACACCAACAAGCGGATTTTCATATGAAAAAAATTGAAAAAAATATTAAAAAAACTTATTGACTTCCTGTTTTTCATTTCGTATGATGCATGCAGGGGATACAGTGAAAACCCCCGCAAAAAACACAGGGAGGTGTTCCGCCGGGACAGCCGGCGGCAGTAGATGGACACAAAGAAATATTTGCAGGAAATTGACCGGGTAGTCGAAGCCGGGCCCTATCACGACGACTGGGAATCCCTTTCCCACTATCAGGTGCCAAAATGGTATCAGGACGCAAAATTCGGTATTTTCATCCATTGGGGCGTGTATTCCGTTCCCGCTTTTGGAAACGAATGGTATCCGCGCAATATGTATCTGGAAGGCTCGCCTGAATTTGAGCATCATATCAAAACTTACGGCCCGCACAAGCAGTTTGGATATAAGGATTTTATCCCCATGTTCCGCGCCGAAAAGTTCAACGCCGAGGAATGGCTGGATTTGTTTGCACATGCCGGAGCCAAATATCTGGTGCCGGTGGCCGAGCATCACGATGGCTTCCAGATGTATAAGAGCGAGCTTTCTCACTGGAACGCCGCCGAG
This sequence comes from Candidatus Gallacutalibacter pullistercoris, assembly GCA_018710915.1. Lineage (GTDB taxonomy): Bacteria > Bacillota > Clostridia > Oscillospirales > Acutalibacteraceae > Heritagella_A > Heritagella_A pullistercoris. The sequence goes on along the minus strand of DVIY01000237.1, from coordinate 5,203 downwards.
ATGGGCCCCCATCGCGATGTGCTGGGCGAGCTGCACGCGGCAGCTGAAAAGCGCGGAATCATGCCGTGCGCTTCCACTCACCGCATTGAGCACTGGTTCTTTATGGAGGGCGGCCGCCGCTTTGACAGCGACATGAAGGAGCCGCTGGAAAAGGATGATTTGTACTGGCCGTCGATGCCCGGCCCCAAACCCGAAGAAATGGGCGACCCGCAGGCAAAATGCCCGCCTTCCCCTGAATTCATGGAAGACTGGCTGCTGCGCTGCTGCGAGCTGGTGGACAAATACCGCCCGCGCATCGTCTATTTTGACTGGTGGATTCAGCAGGAAGCGCTGAAGCCCTATCTGAAAAAGTTTGCGGCTTATTACTACAACCGTGCAGCCGAGTGGGGAATCGAAGTCGCTGTCAACTATAAGCACGATGCATTTATGTTCGGCACCGCCGTGCCGGATATCGAGCGCGGGCAGTTTGCCGATGCCAAGCCCTATCTGTGGCAGACCGACACGGCTATCGCCAAAAACTCCTGGTCTTACACCGAGAACAACGACTATAAAAAGCCGGAATCCATCCTGTGCGACCTGCTGGATATCGTGAGTAAAAACGGCACACTGCTGCTGAACGTCGGCCCGCGTGCAGACGGTACCATCGGCGACGAAGACCGGCAGATCCTCACCGAGATCGGCGGCTGGATGCAGGCAAACGGCGAGGCAATTTACGGCACAAAGGTGTGGCGCAAATCTGCCGAAGGCCCCACTGAAATCAAAGAGGGCCACTTCACCGATGCCGTGGATAAGGCCTTTACCCCCGAGGACATCCGCTTTACCGTGAAGGGTTCTGTGCTGTATGCCGCTGTGCTGCGCTATCCCGAAGATGGCGTTGTGCGCATCCGCTCACTGGCAAAGCCGCTGGATACCACCAATACCCACTTTAACGGCTTTGTGCGCAAGGTAGAGGTGCTGGGCTTTGACGAAGAGCCTGTCTGGGAGCGCAGCGAAGAAGCACTGACCATTCATACCAGCAGCGTACATACCAATAAGCCTGTTGTGTTCCGCATTACACTGGAATAAAGCAAACAAAAAAGGCTGATGCAGAAGCACTCTGCATCAGCCTTTCTGAATATCTCGGAATTACTTCTTTAAAATGTCCTCGCCCTTTGCTGCCTTTGCCACAATACCGGAGAGCGCCAGCAGTGCTACCAGGTTCGGGAAGACCATCAGGCCGTTAAACAGGTCGGAGAGGTTCCACACCAGATTGACCTTCAGCATGGAACCGATGACCACACACACCACCACAATGGCGGCATAAATTTTAACGGCTTTGTTGCCAAAAAGAGCCTTCACGTTGGTTTCGCCGAAGAAGTACCAGCCGATAATGGTGGAGAAGGCGAAGAACAGCATGCAGATGGCAACAAAAGCATTGCCGAAGCTGCCGAATGCGTGGTTAAAGGCAGCCTGTGCCAGCTCGGTGCCCTGCAATGCGCCGGGTACCCCGGCTTCCAGCTGTCCGGAAGTCAGGATGACCAGAGCGGTCAAAGTCAAAACGATAAAGGTATCGATAAACACGCCGATCATGGCGACAATGCCCTGGTCCTGGGGCTTTTCCACCTTGGCCAGTGCGTGGGCATGGGGGGTGGAGCCCATACCGGCTTCGTTGGAGAACAGGCCGCGGGCTACGCCGTAACGCATGGCTTCACGTACCGTAATACCGGCCACACCGCCCAGAATGGCCTGCGGGTCGAACGCCGCCACAAAGATGGACTGAATGGCGCCCAAAAGGGCCTCACGGTTGATGACCAGAATGACAAGGCAGCCCACAATATAGAAAACCGCCATCAGGGGAACCATCTTTTCGGTGATGGAAGCAATACGGCTCACGCCGCCGAGGAAAATAAAAGCAGCGATCACGGCGATGACAATACCCACGGCAATAGCAGGGATATTGAAAGCGGTTTTAAAGGCAGAGCTGATGGAGTTGGCCTGCACCATGTTCCCGGTAAAGCCCAGGGCAAAAATAATGGCGATAGAGAAAAATCCGGCCAGAGCCTTGCCGAATTTTCCCTGGAAACGGGCCTTGATGTAATAGATGGGGCCGCCTCTCACCTCGCCGGAACTGTCGGTGGATTTAAACTTCTGTGCCAGCACGGCTTCGCCGTAAATGGTAGCCATGCCGAAAAATGCAGAGAGCCACATCCAGAAAATAGCGCCGGGGCCGCCGGAATACAGGGCTGTCGCACAGCCGGTGATGTTGCCGGTGCCAACCTGTGCCGCAATGGCGGTGGTCAAAGCCTGAAAAGAGGACATGCCGTCTTTGCCGGCTTTTTTGCCCCGCAGGGAAAAACCGCTGAAAAGCCGGCGGAAGCCTTCGCCGAACCTGCGCACCTGCACAAACCGGGTCCTGATGGTGAACCAAATACCGGTACCCACCAACAGCCACAGCAGCAGGTTGTTCCATACAAAGTCGCTGATGATACTGACCCATCCGGCCAGCTGTTCCATGTTCATTTCCTTCCAATCCCTTCTTTAACCCGTGCAAACAAAGAAAAAAGCCAGACCCACAAAAGGTTCTGGCTCTGAAAAATGAAATTCATGGAAAAACGGTATCAAAAGGGTACGCCTTTTGGCTTTTCCACTCTGTCCTTTTGCCTGAGAGATTTCGCGGGAAGTTTTCCGCGTTGCACCTTCGGCAGCCCATTGGGGCATTCTCCAGAGCCACATCCATTTGCAGTCCTCATCCCAAAAGGACGCCTGAGAGTTTTGCTCCTTCGGCAGCAGCTATCCTGCTTTTCCTGCAAACTTCGTTTGTCACTGTATTTTGATGTCAGCCTTTCCAATATAGCATACCGAAGGATGCAAAGTCAAGGGAGAGAAGCGGCTGGAAATGCTTTCCCCTGTTTTGCCCAAAAACCACGGTGGAAAACTGTCAGCCCTCCACCGGCGCCTCCATGATATAATCGTCCATATAGTAACCGCCGCCGATATCAGCCTTCTCTTCGCGGATGACGGTAAATCCAAAGTGGCGGTAAATGGCGATGGTGTTGCTGTTAAAGCGGTTCACCGTGAGCCAGATGGCAGAAAGCCCCTCCTGGCGGCAGCGCTCCTGCAAATAGGAGAAGGCCTTTCGGGCAAGGCCGGTGCCGCGGAAATTTTTGTGCACATAAAGCTTGCTCAAAAACAGCTTGCCGTTTTCGTCGGGATGGAAGCCGGTGTAGCCTGCTGCTTTGCCGTCCACCGTAATCAGGCGGTACTCATACCCTTCCTGGAGCTGTTTGGTGACGGCGGGGACAGACTGGAATTTTTCCACCATATAGGGTACCTGCCCCGATTCCAGAATGGGGGTGAAGTGCTCTTCCCAAATTTCAGCGGCCAGGGTACACATGGCGTTGATTTCTTCCGGCGTTTGTACGGGCTCAAAAGAGATTTGCATCGAAATGCCTTCTTTCTATTGTTTTTATAGTTCCTTTGTTTCAAGATAGTTTCCAAGAAATGTGAAGCGAGGAAGTTCCTCACTCAGGGAGCACAGCAGCTCCAGCGTGTGGGTTTCGTGAAGGTTCCCGGTGAAATCCAGATAGAAATCGTATTCAAAAGCCTTGCCGGGAATGGGGCGGGACTCGATTTTCGTCAGGTTCAGGCCATTGAGGGCAAAGCGCCCCAGCACCTGATGCAGTGCGCCGGGGATGTTTGGCAGGGAAAAGCACAGGCTGATTTTGTCGGCATTTTGGGGCAGGCAGGGGGTGCGGCTGATGACGATAAACCGGGTGCAGTTGTCACGGGCGTTCTGAATGTTTTCTTCCAGCACCGTCAGGCCATATTTTCCGGCGGCTTCCTTGGAGCAGATAACCGCCGCATGGTGCAGCCGTTCCAGCGAGAGCATTTTGGCGGCGGCGGCGGTGTTGCTGTATTCCTGTTTTTTCCATCCCTTTTGATTCAGAAAATCAGAGCACTGCGCCAGCGCCTGCGGGTGGGAAAAGACGATCTGAATCTCACCGGAATTTTCAGTGCCGCAGAGGAAATGCCGTACCGGCAGCGTTACCGCCCGGACAATATAGAACCGGTAGCGCAGAATCAGGTCGTACACATCCACCACTGAACCGGCGGAGGAGTTCTCCACGGGAATCACGCCGAAATCCGCCGCGCCCTGTTCCACCGCTTCAAACACCTGCTCGAAACGGGGGTGGAAGGTCATTTCCCCGCCGGGGAATACGGTACGGGCGGCCCGATGGGTAAAGGCCCCCGCCACACCGGGGCAGGCTACTTTTACGCTATCTGTGAGAAGATTCTCCATACTGGAAGCTGCCAGCTCCCGCAATGTACCGCCGCTTTCCAGCAGCTGGTACTGCCTTTCCCGGCTGACGCTCATCATGGCGCTGTAAATTCCGCGCACGGCCTGTCCGTATTCTCCGGCTTTTTCGGCTGCCCGGTCAAGGATTTCCTGTTCCCGCTGGGCGTTAAAAACCGGCAGGTTTTTCTCTTTTTTTGCAGCCGCTACCTGTTCAGCGCACTTCATCCGGCGCAGGAATAAAGGCAAAAGCTGACTGTCGATCTCGTCGATTTCTTTTCGAATATCCGCTAATTCCATGATGGTACCGCCTTTCTGTAAAATCAATAGTGATTTGCTATTATATTTAAAGTTAATCATCAATACGCAAACGGAATGAGTGAGTTACAGTTCCTTTTCAAGAAAATAGCTCCGGATTTTCATCCCCATAGAGCGGTAAAAAGCGATGGCCGGTTCATTAAACGCCCAAACTTTTAGCGTCATATGAGCCGCTCCGGCGGCACGCGCCCGGGTTTGCGCTTCTCTGTAGAGCTTTTTCGCTACGCCTTTACGCCGGGCATTTTCCGCGACAAACAGGTCATCCATATGAGCCGACTTTTGCAGCATGATTCCTCTGGGCTCCTGGATATAAAGTATGCAAAATCCCAGTGGGAGGCCGTTTTCTTCTGCCAGTAGCGGGATACAAGTATCGTCCTGTATCATTTCCTCATATTTTTCCTGAAAGTTTTCGCACATCGTCTGTGTAAATAAGTCCGGACGGCTTTCCACATGAAGGCGGTGCAGGGCTTCCATCATTCCAGAAACAGCCGGATAATCCTGCGGTGTCATTTTTCGAATGGTCATGGTTTCACTTCTTTCCTTCCCAACTCAAAATCAATGCATGTCATAATTGATCTTGACCATATGGATATGATCCTCCCAAATGCCGTT
>DVIY01000236.1 GCA_018710915.1 Candidatus Gallacutalibacter pullistercoris | reverse complement strand
AAAGCAGGAGGACATTATGGAGGATAAAATACGTAGAGATATAGAAACTTATGACGGAATAAAGATTCTAAATATTTCTCGTGTCAAAGGTGGCTGGCTCAATCAGCTATGGAAGATTTCTACAGACCATGGTGACGACCAGCTAGTAAAAGTATATAGTCCGGAAAGATATGATCACGAAAAGCTGCATTTTCTGGAGTCTGCTCTGTACAGACAGATTTTGATTGAAAAACAGGGAATCCCCTGCCCACATATTGTTTTGCGGGATGGCCATGCTATCCGTTACTTGGATAACCAAATTGCTTATATAATGATGGGATTCTGTTCAGGGCATAACGAAAGCTGCTCAACGATTACAGCAAAACAGATGTATAGTCTGGGAATGAATTGTGCATTGATGCATAAGGCTTTTTCCATGCTGCCGTACACTTCAGTGAAAGGGTATCCTTTTAACAGCCAAAAACTTCTTTATTCCTTATGGGAAAATCACCATAAACGAAAACAGAACATACATCCTACACAGCCAATAAGATATCGCGAAGCTATTCTGATGCAGAAAAGCATATTGGAAAGTATCGACAAAGATTTGTTTGAAAGAATCCCGAAAGGAATTGCCCATGAGGACTTTACCCCAGACAATCTTTTGTTCCACGACACAGGCTTATCCGCTATTATTGATTTTGATCGGAACCACTATAGTTTTTTATGGCACGACATTGGTCGTACTATTTTATCATTTGCTTTGCGCGATGGGGTTCTCGACATGCAAAAAGTTGCTGCTTTTGTTAGAGGATATTCGCTTTATTTCCCTTTAACACGAGCTAATATCGCCGACTCTCTGCGGATTTCATGGTGTATTGAATCTACCTGGTGGATCCAGCCTGCATATTTTCTGATGGAACCATGTAAAGCAACACGCTACCGAGACGAAATCATCTGGTTGGGGAAACACTGGTTTGAAATTGACTCTATATTACAAGACTCTTTCCTTATTATATAAGGAAAAAGCCTGCATCAATACAGGAAATAAATTCCTTTTTTATTTTTGACGTTTTTGGAGAAAAGACACCATTTTGCTTGACTTTATATAAAATTTATGGTACAAAATAGAAAATGGTAGAGGTGCGGGATTCAAGAGTACTCCGGCAAATATGGGCACAGCCGGACGAAAGGGGAAACCGCCGAAGAATCGAAAGCCTGCCCAGGGCTCCGGTTCTGGCCCGCCGCAGAAGATGCGTCGGTCTGTCACGAACGTGGAGCGCTATCATACGGATTGACATCTCGATATCCATGGACGCTTCCCGTTTGGATGCCGTTCATGGGTATTTTTTATTAACGGTCAAAAGGCCCGAGGAGGAAACGAAACGTGGACAAGTCAACCAAGCCCAGAATCCTGGCTGCGGCAGCGCTGATGATCGTCTTTGCAGCGCTGTTCAGCATCACGGTTTTTGCGGCAGAAACAGAGGGAGAAGCCCCGCCGCCGGCTTTGTTCGGTACATTCTGGTCGCTGCTCCCGCCCATTATCGCAATCGGTCTTGCACTGATTACCAAAGAGGTATACAGCTCTCTGTTCATCGGAATTCTGGTGGGTGCAGTCTTTGCCTCTGACTTCAGCTTTGAGGGAACCATGAACCATGTGCTGGAAGGCGGCATTGTCAAAGTACTTTCTGACAGTTACAATGTGGGAATCCTGGTATTTCTGGTGATTCTGGGTACCATGGTCTGCCTGATGAACCGCGCTGGCGGTTCCGCCGCTTTTGGCCGCTGGGCCAGCCGGAAGATACATTCCCGTGTTGGGGCCCAGCTCGCCACCATCGCGCTCGGCGTCCTCATCTTTATCGATGACTATTTCAACTGCCTCACCGTTGGCAGCGTGATGCGCCCCGTTACAGATAAGCACCGCATCTCCCGCGCCAAGCTTTCTTATTTGATTGACGCTACCGCTGCACCTGTGTGCATCATTGCCCCTATTTCATCCTGGGCAGCAGCCGTTACCGGGTTTGTGAAGGGGGAAGACGGATTTTCCCTGTTTATCAACGCGATTCCCTATAATTTCTACGCCCTGCTGACCATCGTCATGATGATTGGGCTGGCAGTTATGAAAGTCGATTACGGCCCCATGGCTGTTCATGAAAAAAATGCTGCCTTAAAAGGTGACCTTTTCACCACTGGCGCCAGCCCCTATGATAACGGGTCTGAACACACCGAAGACAGCAAAGGAAAAGTCATTGACCTTCTGATTCCCATCATCTGCCTGATTGTTTTCTGTGTAATCGGCATGATTTATACCGGCGGTTTTTTCAGCGGGAATGACTTTGTTACCGCTTTCTCGCAGAGTGATGCTTCTGTCGGCCTGGCGCTGGGCAGCTTCTTCGGCCTGGTTGTTACCATTATTCTATACATGGTTCGCAGGGTGCTGAGCTTTAAAAAAAGCATGGCCTGCCTGCCCGAAGGTTTTAAAGCAATGGTGCCTGCAATTTTGATCCTCACCTTTGCCTGGACGCTGAAATCTATGACTGACTCTTTGGGAGCCGGTGAATTCGTCAAGATGTCTATGAAACAATCCGCCGACAGCTTTATGATGTTCCTGCCCGCCATTATTTTCCTGGTGGGTTGTGGACTGGCTTTTGCTACCGGTACTTCCTGGGGTACTTTTGGCATCCTGATTCCCATTGTGGTGGACGTATTCAGCGCTACTTCTCACGAATTGATGATTATTTCGATTTCTGCCTGTATGGCCGGTGCGGTATGCGGCGACCACTGCTCCCCGATTTCCGACACCACCATCATGGCTTCCGCAGGCGCACAGTGTGAACACGTCAATCACGTTTCCACACAGCTGCCCTATGCCATAACAGTCGCCGGTATCTCCTTCCTGATCTATATTCTGGCTGGTTTTGTACAAAATCCCTGGATTTGCCTTCCGGTTGGAATGATATTGACGATTGGGTTCCTGTTCCTGATGAAAATCTTTCAAAGACAGGACGCATAACACTGCCCCTTCCGATAAAGACGGAAGGGGCTTTCTATGCTCACAGATAAGTTTTCCACAAAAAACAACTGTTCTGATACATAGCCTGTAACGTTATTTTTTACTTATTATATTAAAAACAGCATTATTTTTGTCTTAGAGATTTCTCTAAATTTACCAGAAATCT
>DVIY01000235.1 GCA_018710915.1 Candidatus Gallacutalibacter pullistercoris | reverse complement strand
GGGTCAGCTCCTCCGCTGCGCTTTCCAGCCCCTGGAGTCGCTTGACGATACCCTTGATGGTTTGCAAAATTGCCGCCGTAGAGGAACCCAACAGGCCCAGCAACCGTAGAGCCAGGTCATATTGGTTCATTTCGGGAAAGGCTTTCTTTTCCGGCTGGTTGATGTAGGCGTACAGCAGCTCATAGAGCTGCCGTTCCGCCTTGCTAGGGGTGTACTCCACGGTCAGCAACACACGCTCCGTGACCTTGGCGTATTGCTTGGCCTGAGAACGGAGAGTACGGAAACAATAGCGGCTGACCTGCTCCCTGAGTTCCGGGTAGTTCTCCGGTCGGCGCAGATACCGTACCAGAAACTCTTTTTCTCCCGGCAGCAGCGTTTCGTCGATGAACCAGATCAGACCGTACAAGTCCATGATGTTTTTTTCGATAGGCGTGCCAGTCAGCAGCAGCTTGAAGGAATCTCCGGCGATCCGCTTGAGGGCCTTGGCCTGCTTGTTGTCCTCCTGGTAGACCGGAGAGAGAGCACTGGCTTCTTCAAATACCGTCAAGTCCCAGTTGACCACCTTTGCGGCCTCCTCGTTGTCGGCGGCAAAGTCGTAGGTGGTAATGACAATGGCATCCTGGATAAAGGCGTTGGGATGGTCGGGGGTGCTTTGGGTCTGCCATTCTTTGCGGCTGGTCAGAACCACATAAGGAACGGTATAGAATCGATCCAGCATTTCCGTCCATTGGTGCAGCAGGTCTGCATTGGGAATGACCAGCAGAATCCGGCTGCATCCCTCCAGCCACTTTTGATTGATGACCAGCATGGCCTCGTGGCTCTTGCCCATACCGGCTTCATCGCACAGGACAGCACCCTTCTGATAGGGGGAACGCAGGGCAAAGCTGGCCGCTGCAATCTGAAACGGATAGATTTCAATATCCGATGATGCAAAGACCGGAAGGAACTGTTCTGCTTCCGGCAGTTGTTCCAAAAGTCGGGCCTTGTAATAGGCATGAAACGATGTTTGCAGCATGGCAATTCCCCCTTTCTTTTATTTTTACACTCCATTTTATTATGGCAGATATTGACGGAAAACGCAACGACGATTGATTCCTTTACGCTGCTCGCTGATGAGCATTTTGCGTTCGAGAAGCCTTTCAAAAGTGAGAAAAAACCTCGTGAACACAACCAGCGCCCTGAAAAGGCTGGCCGGTAAAGAGTAGCCCTATATCTATCTATGTCCGTTGAGGAAGATAGGTATAGGGCTTTTTTTCGTTTTGGAATACGAAACCAGGCGGAGGATGTCGCAGACAGACTTCACAACCGCAGCGCTTAGTCTGCATTACAGGGGATTGGGGGCTGGGCCACCAACAAGCAAAGTGCAAAAAGTAAAACGATTGCATTGCTTGCCAATATGCAAAAGTGGGACTTTTGCCCTGCTTGCTACTACTTTTTCATTGATCTTTTTTGCACAGCGGATTATGTTTCAGTGGACAGAGGGATAGTAGCCCTGCTCTTTTTTCTTTTTTTCGAGCGCTGGGAAAACGCAGGCACCTCATCCTGGATTCTTTCTGTGCGAACCGCTTTGCTTTCGTCATTCAGCCGTTTGGAAATCAGGTTCAACAGCATTACAAATTCAAGAATGCGATCCCTGTTCTCTTTAGGCAATTCCTTCAATGCAGGGATGGACGCGGCTGCGGCCTTCATCCGGTCCTTTCTAATTTCGGAGAGCGTATGCGCTCCGGTGGAATAAAGCACGCTGAATAATGAATCAACAAATTCTTCCCGTTCCTCCTGTGGAATCTTTTGCAGCCATGAACGGATCGTTCGCTCAGTTCGGATACTTTCATGGGTCAATTCCGGCAGAATAATAAAATGGTCGCCCATGATCTGCCAGGAAAGGCCGTCATGCTGAAGCAAACCGATTTGTGAGCTGTCCACGATCTGATAGTTTTCCGGATGGGCCAGCAGCATCCCTACCACAGAGGACTTGGGAACGATGGAACGAATTTTGGGAGAAAGCGCCTGATATGCCTCGGAGCGAAGAAAGGCTTCCTGAAATCCCGGCCCATCATTGGACCAGACGATGTCGATCCGGCTTTGAATCTCCGGCGACGCCTGAACAGCCGCGTAAACTGCCAGATTGCCGCCCTTGGAATGACCGCCCAGCAGCAGCCGATGATTGGGATACTGTTCGGCTACTCGTTCGGTATATAAAACAGCTTCCTCCTGGGAAGGAACTTCTGGCATACAGGCCATCAGGAAATCTTCTTTCCATCCCGTCAGAACATCCGATGTGCCGCGAAAAGACAGGTAGAGTTGTTTTCGGGAGACAAGAATGGTCATGGCAGAAAATTGCTTCACTTGCTCCGTATCCAATATTTGCACAAGGCAGCTGAGCCGCATATTCCGAAAGCGGCGTGTATCCGTCATTAGATACAGCATCCATTCCCGCAATTCCAGGGATGAGGCTTTTTCCAGATCAGGGTGCTTTGGGATGCCATGAAGAGAAAAGTATTCTTCCGCGGCACGCTGGATCGTGATTTCTTGCTCGCCGTTTTTCGGCACGATCCCTGAAAAATCCAAATAGCTAAGTGTGGAAAGAATCAGATTATCCACCTCGTTAAAGCGGCTTTGGGTTAATGTTAAATCTCCCCGCCACGTCAAATAAGAAAAGATATTATTCAAAAAGCACACCCTTTCTATTGCCAAATATCCTGCGTAATGCCCACACCCAAAGCGCCGTCGCCCGTATGACAGGCAATACTGACAGAAAGAGGGTCCTTTTCGATCAAAAGGTCTGGAAACGCCGCCTGTAATTCATTCCTCCAGGTTTCCCCAATCTCTGGGTCACCGGAATAGGCTGCCCGGATCGCTACCTTCTGATCGGCAAAGCGGGTTTCCCTATCGAGCTTCAATGCCTCAATGATTTCGTGCATAGCGGCGTGCATCCCTCGAACCTTTCTATAGGCATCAAGTTTTCCACCTTGAATCTGTAAAACGGGCTTGATGTTCAGTACCGTGCCAATAGCGGCCCCGGCAGGCGTAACCCGTCCGCTGCGTTTTAAGTATTCCAGGGTATTTACAGCCAGATAAATACTTGAATTCAAGCCATCCTCTTCCAAATACCGCACAATTTCCTCCGCACTTTTTCCAAGGTCGGCAAAATAACGGGCTTCCAGTACGGATTGCCGCAGGGTAACGGAAATTCTATGGTTGTTCACCGGATATACACGGCCTTCATATTCCTGCGCCATCGCAGCGGCGGTTTCATAGCTGCCTGAAAGCCCGGAGGACATGGGAATGTAAATCACCTGTTCATGTTTTTCCAGCAGACGTTCCCATGCTTCCAGTAGCGTATAGGGTGCAGGCTGCGATGTTTTGACAGAAGCTCCCTGCCCAAGCTGAATAAAGAAATCTTCCTGGGTGATTGTCTGATGTTCAAAAAAAGTTTCCCCATTCAGCATGACCGGCATGGGTACCAATTCTACACCGTGCGCATCAGCCTGTCCCGGAGACAGTCCGCTGTTCGTATCTGTCAGAATCGCAATTTTGTTTTTCACACGCATATTCCTTCCGTAGATGGAGATTGGAAAGCAGAAGCAGCCCGGTGGCTGCTTCTGTAGGACCACATTATGCTTTCAACCCCAGATCGGTCTTTTCCCAGGGCATCATGCTGGCGTTGCTGCCGAAATGCCCGTAGCAGGACACCTTGGAAAAGCAGGGAGAGGTAAGGTGAAAGCGGCGGATGATGGCGGTGGGACGGCAATCTGCCTGGTTCATGACGGCCTGATAAATCCGATGTTCCGGGATCGTAGCGGTGCCAAAGGTGTCGATGCGGACGGACATGGGTTCCGCCAAACCGATGGCGTAGCTGAGCTGTACTTCGCACCTTTCCGCCCAGCCCGCCGCCACGATGTTCTTGGCGATATACCGGGCCATGTACGCTGCAGAGCGATCTACTTTGGAAGCGTCCTTGCCGCTGAACGCGCCGCCCCCATGCCGGGCATAGCCGCCGTATGTGTCCACGATGATTTTCCGGCCCGTCAATCCGCTGTCGCCTGCCGGGCCGCCCACCACGAAACGGCCCGTAGGATTGATGTAATACTGGGTGTTATCGTCCAGCATCCGGGCAGGCAGCGTAGGCAGGATCACATGGGTCAAAATGTCGTCCCGCAGGGTATCCGTTTCTACGCTTTCGTTATGCTGGGTGGAAAGGACGACTGCGGCGATGCGCCGGGGTTTTCCGTCCTCATATTCCACCGTAACCTGCGTTTTTCCATCGGGGCGCAGATAGGGCAATTCCCCGATGCGGCGCACATATTCCAGCCGCTTTGCCAGGGCGTGGGCCAGTTCGATGGGCAGGGGCATCAGGCTGTCGGTTTCCCGGCAGGCATAACCGAACATCATGCCCTGGTCGCCCGCGCCGTTGTCCATTTCCTCCTCCGGCGTTTTGCGGCATACGCCTCGGGCAATGTCGGGGGATTGCTCATGCAAAT
>DVIY01000234.1 GCA_018710915.1 Candidatus Gallacutalibacter pullistercoris | reverse complement strand
GCTGTTGTCGGCTGTTCTGTTGCAATGCCTGGTATTCTGGCCATTTAATCATCTTTTCTTACCCGTAAAAAATGGGATGGCACAGTCTTTGCTTTTATATGCAATCATTTTGCATGCGATTGTGCTGCTGCAATATCTGCTGGAGCTTTTTATTCCGGCACAGACTGCCAACCTGATTCTCTTTATTTACTGCTTTGCGTCGTGCTATGCAGTACAGATTTTCGATGTGAATGATTGGCTGAAAATCGCACTGTTCCCCAGCCTGATGTTCGGCATGCAGAATGGCGCGGTAAACGGAGAGGCGATATACGGCGTGTATCTGGCGGTAGGAGTTTGCCTCAATTTGCTGCTGACGGCGCTGTGTATTCGTAAATTTAAAACGACAGACATTTTTTGAGGTGACAATGCTATGATTGAAGTAAAACATGTCAATAAAACACTGAGCCACAGGTTGATTTTGAACGATATCAATTATAACTTTGAATACGGCCGGGTGTATGGCCTGTGCGGGCCAAACGGCTCGGGAAAAACCATGCTGCTGAGAACCATAGCCGGCCTGTTGGTGCCCGACAGCGGCGAAGTGGTGATTGACGGAAAGGTGCTGCACAAGGACATTTCTTTTCCGCCAAATGTTGGCCTGGTAATCGAAAATATGACGTTGCTGCCACAATATAGTGCGATGGATAATTTAAGGCTGATTGCCGAACTAAAAAAAATTGCTACTGAAGAGGATATGAAGACCGCCCTGAAACGGGTGGGATTGGATTCCGATTTGAAGGTTCGCAAATTTTCACTGGGCATGAAGCAGCGTCTGAATATTGCGCAGGCTATCTTTGAAAAGCAGACGGTCATTCTGCTGGATGAGCCAACCAATGCACTGGACGAATCGGGTGTTCAGCTGATCTATCAGCTGATTCGCGAAGAGAAGGAGCGCGGCGCACTGGTAGTTGTCGCTACGCATCACGAAGCAGACCTTCAGGAGATGTGCGATACCATTCTGGGAATTTCGGAGGGGAAGCTCTATGAAAAAAAGCAAGCTGCTGACTAAAAAAATCCTGATACCGGCGGGGTTGATATTTGTGGTGCTGATAGGCCTTTCTTATGCTGCAAACCGGACAATTGTAGCAGACCGCCTGGCAGAGATGGCCTATCAGGAGGAATATGGCAATAAAAAGACGAGTGATGGACAATTTATAATTTCTTTTATGCCTGGTGAAAACAACCAGAAAATCGCATCTCTGGGAGGTTTTGCGGGAGGCTTTTATGATCTTCCCGTAGCAGAGGTTCCGCATGAATATGAGGGGATGCCAATCGTGGCGGTGGATGAGCAGGCCTTTTCTGAATTTTTAAATCTGCAAAAAGTTGTTTTGCCCCAAACGATTGAAACAATTGGGAGCAGGGCTTTTGCCATATGTCCGGCGCTGAAAGAGGTATATCTCCCTGCAAGCGTGGTAAGCATCAGCGAAGACGCCTTCGACGAAAGCCCCAATGTCACCTTGTATGTGGAGAAAGGCTCTTATGCGGAGAAATTTGCAGCGGAACATGAGATGACATATGAATCCTATACCCCGGAACCGTTGGCAGATGTGCCGGAAGAGGAAAAGCTGCAGGCGGTATACGACAAACTCTATCAGGAAAAGTTGATGTATTATGACATCATCTACGACTATACTGGCACGCCGCTTTGTGCAGTGACAGCATGGAATGCGATGAGCGATGACAAAAATCTTGAGATTCCAAATCAGATTGACGGAGCTGATGTTCGGGCAATCGGTGAGAATGCATTTATCAGATGTAATAACCTGAATGCAATAGTCATGCCGGAAACCCTGGAATCAGTGGGAAGAGGTGCGTTCCAGGACAATGGAGGGCTTCAAAAAGTTTATTTCCACGAAGGCGTGTCGTATATTGCGTATGATGCATTTGAAGGGGCTTCACAGGTCACCATTTGCGCACCAAAGAATTCATATGCACATCACTATGCCGTCGAACACGGTATGAACTTTGAAGAGTGGTACGGCGGATGATGCTGCCGGGCAGGAAGTGGAAAAAATGCCTTGACAAGGCCGGGAGCGGGCGGTATAATTTTGACTGTATATGGCGCTGAAAAGAGGCGCGCAGCGTTCCCACAGAGAGGCGGCCCGGTGAAAACCGGCTGAAAGGCCGCCGCAAAACGCAGCGATGCCGGCCCTTCATTTTCCGTTCTGGAGCGCCCCTTTGCGAAGAGTAAAGGCGTCAGCCTTCGTTACAGGCAGAAAAGCGGCGATTGTAAAATCGCAATTTGGGTGGTACCACGGGGTTTCCCGTCCCATGCGGACGGGAGCCCTTATTTATTTTGTAAGGGCTATCTGAAAAGTCGAAATTATAGCCTTTTCCGACAATCAACGCCAGCTACTGCGTTAAAAATACTCGGAATCCACAAAGGATTCCTGCGTTTTTTGCCTTGTATCTGTCTGTTGCTTGCGAAAAATTCGTCAATTTCTTTGTTTTCAGAAACGCCCTGGAAAGGAAGGAACAGGTTTGCATCAGGAAATGACATACTGTGTGGAACAGCTGAAAGCCCTCTGCGCTATTCACAGCCCTTCCGGAAAAACCGACAAGGCAGCGGATTATCTCATGAAGGAGCTGACCGCGCTGGGCTATGAGCCGAAAAAGACCCGCAAGGGCGGCGTTGTGGTGTGCCTGGGCGGCGAAGGGAACCCGCTTTTGGCTATGGCGCATGTGGATACCCTGGGAGCCGTGGTAGCTTCCATCAAGGGCAACGGCCGGCTGGCGCTTTCCCCGGTGGGCGGTTTGCAGCCCGAAAACTGCGAGGCCGAAAACTGTGTCATTCTCACCCGTTTTGATGGTGAATATTCCGGCGCGCTTCAGCTGAATAACGCCTCTGTTCATGTGAACGGCGATTATAGCAGCAAATCGCGCAAATTCGAGGAGATGGAAGTAATCATTGACGAGAACACTTCCAGCGAAGAAGAAACCCGGAAGCTGGGCATCGAAATCGGCGATTTCGTGTGCTTTGACCCCCGTACCGTGATTACTGCGAGCGGGTATATCAAGAGCCGTTTTCTGGACGATAAGCTCAGCGCGGCGATTTTGCTCGCCTATGCCAAGTCCCTCAAGGATTCTGGTAAAGAGCCGGGACGCAAGGTGTACCTGCACTTTACCGTGTATGAAGAGGTGGGCCACGGCGCAGCGGGCTCTGTGCCCGAAGATGTGACCGAAGTTCTCAGCGTGGATATGGGTTGTGTAGGCGACGGCCTGCGGTGTACCGAGCGGCAGGTTTCCATCTGCGCCAAGGATTCCGGCGGGCCCTATGACGATTCCGTCACCACCGCTTTGGTGAAAGCTGCCCGTGACAACGAAATCGACTATGCAGTGGACGTGTATCCCCATTATGGCTCTGATGCCGAAGCAGCGCTGCGGGCAGGCTATGATGTGCGCCACGGGCTCATCGGCGCAGGCGTGTATGCCTCTCACGGGTACGAGCGTTCCCATGTAGACGGCGCGGAAAACACGCTGAAACTGTTAAAGGCTTATATTGGATAAGGGGATACCATGATGAAACGGGAAACCCTTCAGCAGGCAATTTTCACGTTATTTCTCATGGCCTTGATGCCAGTAAGTGCATGGGCGTCATTCCGCTTTTTGCCGGGCTGGACCGGCTTTGCGGCCAGCGGCGCAGGCACAGTTCTTGCGATTGTCAGCTATTTTGCCGGGCGCGGCCGAAATATGGGCTATTTGCTCTGTACCCTCTTCAATACTGTAGGAGCGGGCTGCGCAGTGGGGGCATTTTATCACTACCAAGCGCCGTTTCCCGGTATGAAAGAGCTGTGGCTGGTTGTCGCAATCTGGACAGCCTTTCTGCTGCTGTATCTGCTGGGGATGCATCTGAAAGCCTCCCTTTGGCTGACAATCATTGCATTTCTGCTGTGGCTGGCGGGCATGGTAGTTTCCGTGGTATTTTGGTGCATGGGCGCCGGGCCGTGGTGGAGCTTCTCTTTTTATGTGAGCCTGTGTGCCGGGTTCTGGAGCGCAGTGGTCTATGCGGATACCATGGTGCAGGACGGTTCCGAAGAGGGAAGCGTCTGGCAAATTTTTGGGCTATTGAGCTTTGGCGCATATTTTCTGGTTTTGCTGGTCATCGCGCTGGTACTCAGCGAAGGCGACTTTTGTGACGGGGACTGCTGCTGTGAGGGCGCGGACTGCTGCCCCGACAAACCGGCAAAACATCGCGCAAAACCGCCGATGCATATGCGATAGCATTTTCCCTTTAATAAAGCAATCCTAATATTATTATCATAGAATCATTTCAAAACAAGGAGCGTAACAAAATTATGCAGTGGACAGGATTAAATGAACTTCGGGAAAAATACCTTTCCTTTTTTGAGAGCAAAGGCCACCTTCGTCTGCCCAGCTATTCGCTGATTCCGAAAGACGACAACAGCCTGCTGCTCATCAACTCCGGCATGGCCCCCATGAAGAAATTCTTCACCGGCGAAGTGACCCCGCCCCGCAAGCGCGTCACCACCTGCCAGAAGTGCATCCGTACCGGCGATATCGAGAACGTGGGTATCACCGACCGTCACGGCACCTTCTTTGAGATGCTGGGCAACTTCTCCTTCGGCGATTACTTCAAAAAGGAAGCCATCCCGTGGGCATGGGAGTTCTGCACCAAGGTGATGGAGATGCCCGTTGACCGCCTGTGGGTCACCATCTATCTGGACGACGACGAGGCATACGACATCTGGACCAAGGATGTGGGCGTAGACCCCTCCCATATCGTCCGCCTGGGCAAAGAGGACAACTTCTGGGAGCACGGCTCCGGCCCCTGCGGCCCCTGCTCCGAAATCTATTTTGACCGCGGCATTGAGCACGGCTGCGGCTCCCCCGACTGCGGCCCCGGCTGTGAGTGTGACCGCTATGTGGAGTTCTGGAACGTGGTGTTCAGCCAGTTCGACAGCGACGGCAAGGGCAACTACCCGCCCATGGAGCACCCCAACATCGATACCGGTATGGGTCTGGAGCGTTTGGCCTGCATCATGCAGAACGTGGACAACCTGTTCCTGGTGGATACCGTCCAAAATATTATGAAGCACATCTGCAAAATCGCCGGTATCACCTATGGCGAGGATAAGAAAAAGGATATCTCTCTGCGCGTGATTACTGACCATATCCGCAGCACCACCTTTATGATCGGCGATGGCGTGATGCCCAGCAACGAGGGCAGGGGCTATGTGCTCCGCCGCCTCCTCCGCCGCGCTGCCCGTCATGGCCGCCTGCTGGGTATCAACCGCACCTTCCTCTCCGAAGTGGCCGAAACTGTCATTGCCGAAAACCGCAATGCATACCCCGAACTGGAAGAAAAGCGTGACATGATTTTGAAGCTTATCCGCGTGGAAGAGGAGAGCTTTGCCAAGACCATCGACAAGGGCCTGCAAATGCTCAACGACCTGATGGACCAGAACTTTGCCGGTGACCTTTCCGACAAGGCTGTTGCCCGTGTGCTGTCCGGTGAGGATGCTTTTAAGCTGTACGATACCTTCGGATTCCCGCTGGATCTGACCCGTGAGATTCTGGCGGAAAAGAATACCAGCGTAGATGAAGAGCGTTTCCAGCAGCTGATGAAGGAGCAGCGTGACCGTGCCCGCGATGCCCGGAAGAACGCCGGCGCCGATGCATGGGAAGGCGAGAGCAATGTGCTGGAAGGATTGCCCGCCACCGAGTTTGTGGGCTATGAGACTATGAGCTGCAAAGCAAAGGTTCTGGCAATCGTGAAGGACGGCCAGCGCGCTGACAGCGTTGTGGGCGGCGAAGAAGCCGTGCTGGTGCTGGATCGCACCGCCTTCTATGCAGAGAGCGGCGGACAGGTTGGCGATACCGGCGTGATTTCCGATGCAGACGCTGACCTCCATGTGCTGAATACCACCAAGAACCACGGCGGCGTGTACCTCCACGAGATTATGGCAGCAGCTGGTGCTGTCGAAGTGGGCGACGAGGTGGAAGTAAAGGTCAATATAGACCGCCGCGCTTCCATCATGCGGAACCACACCGCAGCTCACCTGCTGCAGGCTGCCCTGCGTGAAGTGCTGGGCACCCATGTAGAGCAGGCTGGTCAGTTGGTCAACGGCGAGCACGTGCGCTTTGACTTCACTCACTTCTCCGCCCTCACCACCGAGGAGCTGGCCAAGGTAGAGGCGAAGGTCAACGAGGAAATCCTCAAGGCTGTGCCGGTAGAGATGAAAGAGATGCCCATCGAAGAGGCCAAGAAGCTGGGCGCCATGGCTCTGTTCGGAGAGAAATACGGCGATATCGTTCGCGTTGTCAGTGTGGAAGACGGCTTCTCCCGCGAGTTCTGCGGCGGTACCCATGTGAGCAACACTGCCCGTCTGGGCCTGTTTAAGATCGTCAGCGAATCCTCTGTGGCTGCTGGTGTCCGCCGTATCGAGGGCGTGACCGGTGTGGGTACTCTGGCTCTCATCCAGAACGCTATCCACAGTATCCACGAGACAGCAGCTGCCCTCAAGGTGAACAACACCGCTGACTTGGCCAATAAGGCCCAGCAGATTAGCGCTGAACTGAAAGAAAAAGATCGCATCATCGAGACTCTGAACGCCAAGCTGGCTTCCCATCAGGCAAACAACCTGCTGAACTCCGCCCGCGACGTGAAGGGCGTGCAGGTGATTTCTGCAATCCTGCGCAATGTGGATGCAGGCGCTCTGCGCACTATGTGCGACAAGCTGCGCGATTCCAAGCCCAACATGGTGGCTGTGCTGGTTTCCGTACAGGGCGAAAAGGCCAACATTGCCGTCAGCGTGGGCAAAGAGGCCCAGGGCAAGGGATTGAACGCCGGTAAGATTGTCCGCGAGGTGGCCAAAATGGCCGGCGGCAACGGCGGCGGCAAGCCCGATTTTGCCATGGCCGGCACCAAGGATGTCAGCAGGCTGGACGCTGCGCTGAAGGCAGTGGACGAAATCGTTGGGAATATGCTGTAAGCCTTAATACAGGGGTACGCTTTTGTGTACCCCTGTTATCTTTTGAAAATTGCTTTAGGGGTCTTTTCAAGGTTGAGATTTTTTTCGGAATATGATACAATAAATACGATGAATTTATGTGAAAAGGAGGCGTTTCCATGGACTGTATTTTCTGTAAAATTGCAAATGGGGAGATTCCCAGCAAAAAGGCCTATGAGGATGACCAGATCTTGGCTTTTTATGACCTGGACCCGCAGGCGCCGGTGCATGTCCTGCTGATTCCCAAAATGCATATTTCCTCTGCCAATGAACTGACGGAAGAAAACAGTCAGGTGGTTTCTCATATTTTCCTGGTTGCCGCAAAGCTGGCAAAAGAGCTGGGACTGGAAAACGGCTATCGTATCGTCAACAACTGCGGCGAAGACGGCGGCCAGACCGTGCAGCACCTGCATTTCCATCTGCTGGGCGGACGTTCCATGAAGTGGCCTCCCGGCTGATGGCGGCTGAAACAGTTTGATTCCAAAGAATCCGCAGGGAGTGACGATAACAATGGCAGAATTGATTACCAAGGAAGATGGAAGACAGTATTACCGGATGCAAATCGCCGGCTGTACCCGTGACCTGCCGATTTGCCCGATCAGCGATACACTGGATATCGCCGGCTTTGTGATGTTCGGTGATGTCGAAATCACCGAGCGCGCCGCCGAAGAGCTGCTCAAACGCTGCCCCGAACACGATGTGGTGGTAACAGCCGAGAGTAAGGGAATTCCGCTGTGCTATGAAATGGCGCGGCAGGGTGTGCGTCGGTATGTCGTAGCGCGCAAGGGAATTAAGGCGTATATGCGCAACCCCATCCATGTGGAAGTGAAATCCATCACCACCGACCATGTGCAGAAGCTCTTTTTATCCGAAGAAGACCGGGAAGCGATTGAGGGCAAACGCGTGCTGATTGTAGACGACGTAATCAGTACCGGCGAGTCTCTGGAAGCCATGGAAGCGCTGGTGGGAAAGTTCGGCGGAAATATTGTGGGCCGGGCTACGGTGCTCGCAGAAGGCGATGCAGCTGACCGGGATGATATTATTTTCCTGGAACCGCTGCCCCTCTTTCCAAAATAAAAATCCTCTTTTCAAAACGAAACCTCTGATTTTGCAATGAATGGAGACATAAAAAATGAAGCGGCCGTTTGCGTGTGTGGGATTTACCTCTTTGCTTGCGCTGATGGCCGCTGTTTATGTTTTTGGGGAATGGTCGCGCCCGGTTGCCATTGGCGTGCTGGTGCTGGCAATGCTTTCTCTGCTGATACCCGCTCTGCGGCGTGTCAAGCTGGTGCCGGTGACGCTCTTTACCTGTGCGGCGATGCTGTTTTCTTTTTCTGTCGGGATGGAGAGGTTCAACCAGTCTGCTTCTCTGCCTGAAGGGGAGTACCCAGTTTCGGCGCGGGTTGTCACTCCTCCTGAAAAGGATGGAAGGAATTTTGTCTACGAGCTGGAAATCCTGGAATCGCCTGAAGCTCCTGCGCTTTCTGGAAAAGTACGCGCCGTTTCAAGCAAAGCCCTGGCGGTACAGGCATATGACCAGTTGACGTGCAAAATTCAGCTATATTCTCCTGGGGACTTTTCGCGCATGTATTATGCTGCGCACAGGATTGACCACTTTGCCTATATCCTGATTTATGACCCGGTGAAGATTGTTCACGAACCTTCCCGGCCTTGGTATTATGCCTTCGGAAGTTTTCGCGAGAGGCTGGCAGAAACTTTTTATCGCCTGCTGCCCGAAAAAGAAGCCGGCCTGCTTTGCGGAATGGTGCTTGGGACCCGGGCGCAGGTTTCAGAAGAAGTAGAGGAAGCATTCCGCATGGCGGGTGTTTCACACCTGCTCTCGGTTTCCGGGCTTCATCTTTCTGTGCTGATGCAGGCGTTTTTGGCTTTTCTGGCGCTTTTCCGCCTGAAAGGAAAGCTGCCCCTGATTTTAGCCATGCCGGTTGTGTTGGCGTTTATGTGTCTGGCCGGTTTTTCATATTCCGTCCTGCGCAGCGGAATCATGTTCCTTTTATATCTGCTGGCACAGCTGATTGGCCGGCGGCCTGACAGCTTGAATTCACTGGGAATTGCCGCGTTTATATTGTGTGCGGCGAACCCTTTTGCCGCAGCCGATACAGGGTTCCTGCTGTCGTGCGCTTCTACTGCGGGAATCATTCTGCTTCAAAATCGTATTCTTTTGCGAATCCAGCCGAATTTGCCGCTGCGCTGGGCAGTGGGGCTGCGTGGAAAACTGACCGCTTTTATACTGGAGTCATTTTCCATTACGCTTTCGAGTATGCTGCTGACACTCCCCATCAGTATTGTCAGTTTTGGCACGGTATCGACGGTTTCCGTTTTTTCCAATCTTTTGATGGTGTTGCCTGCATCGGCACTTTTGAGTGCAGGTGCGTTGACGTGCCTGACTGGAGTTCTTTGCCTTCCGGCTGCGCTGCCTTTTGGATTTGCAGCTGGATTGCTGGCAAAATATGAAATTTCTGTCAGTGAATGGCTGGGAGCTTTGCCGTTTGCAGTGGTCAACACTTCCTATCTGTTTATCACGCTCTGGCTGGCCGCAGTACTGTTTTTAACCGGGATCGCGATGCTTTTCTCCACGCGAAAACGGCTGCTTCCGCGTGTTGCCCTGATTTCTGCCGCATTGCTGCTGGTTTGTATCCCGGTGCAGGCAGCTGCAGGACAAAAACTGGTAACGGTTTCTTCGTTTTACAGTGAAGGGGAAATTCGTGTAGCGGCTTCCTGTCAGGGAAGTGGGAAGATGCTGCTTGGAGAAGCGCCGTCAATGTATGTCCAGCAGCAAATGGCGTTGGGCAGTTTGGAAAAAGAAAGCGAAGTGCTGGATTCGAGGGTGCATCTGGTGGGCGAAGCTGACGGGGCTGTTTTTCTGGAAGTGGACGGGGTTTCCATGTTACTCTGTGGGGAAGGCTGCAATGTGGAAGAGCTGCCGCAGGCGTGGCGTTCTCCGGAATTTTTGTGGCTGCTGGAAGAACCCAGGCACGCAGAGCTGCTCTCTGCTGAAATCATAATCTGTTTTTGTGAAGAGCCGGATGGGCTTACATATGAGACACTGTATACAACAGAGCGTTATGGAAGGTTTGTACTTTCCGTCGAAACGGACGGGATTGTCCGAATAGGAAGGGAGTGGTAATTTTGCCAGAGATGAAAGAAGCGGATTTTCGGAAACATCTGGAATCCGGTGCGCTGTCGGGACTGTATATCCTGTATGGGGAGGAAAAATATCTGGTGCGCCGGTATGCCCACAAGCTGATTCGAAAGGTAACGGCAGAAATTCCGCTGCCTGAATTCAATTTTCAGCGCTTTGATGGCGCAGATTCTGTCGATGATATCGCGGCGGCTGTAGAGGCGCTTCCATTTATGGCTGAGAGAAAATGCGTGGCCGTCTCTGACCTTGCACCCGATGGTATGCGCGCGGCGGAAAATACCAAATGGCAGGAGCTGGCGGCATCCGTGCCGGAAACCACCGTGCTGGTGGTATATCAGCCCAACATAGTGCCGGAAAAAAAGGCCCCCAAGTGGAACGCCCTGCTGAAAAAGGCCGGGAAATATGGCCGCCTGGTCTGCTTCGAGCGCAGGGAAGGCCCGGAGCTGGAAAAATGGCTTTGCAATGAAGCAGCAAAACGGCATTGCGAGCTTTCCCGCCGTGATGCCCGGCGCATCATGGAGCTGGGCGGAAACGATATGCAGACGCTGAAAAATGAAATGGAAAAACTCTGCGCGTTTGTGGGAGAAGGGGAGATTGCCGAGACGGTAATCGATTCCATGGTTTCCCGCCGGACGGAAACGACGGTATTTATCCTTTCACGCGCACTGGTTTCGGGCGAATACAGCCGGGCATACAGCCTGCTTGACCAGATGTTTTACCAGAATGAGGAGCCAACCTCGATTTTGGCGACGCTTTCTTCTGCATTTATCGATATGTACCGGGTACGCGCTGCCATGCAGAGCGGCGTGCCCACTGCCAGTATTGCCACAACCTTTCCGGGTGAATATAAAGGCAAAGAATTCCGCCTGCGGAACGCGGAACGCAACGTCAAGCGCCTTTCTACCGAGCAGCTGCGCCGGATTCTGGAAGAACTGCTGCAAACTGATCTGGCGTTAAAGAGCTTGAAAACCAGTAAGCGCGTTTTGCTGGAAGAGATGATCGCGCGGATTATGGTGATTACCGCAAAGGGGAGTCAGAATTGATACGAGTTAAAGAAGCCGTGATTGTGGAGGGGAAATATGATAAGATTAAGCTTTCCTCCATCATCGACGGCCTGATTATTGAAACCCACGGGTTTCAGATTTTTAAAGATAAAGAGCAGATGGCCCTGCTGCGTAAGCTGGCGGCAGAGCGCGGCCTGCTTATCCTGACTGACAGCGATGGTGCAGGGTTCGTCATCCGGAATTATCTTACGGGCTGCATCCCCAAAAAACAGGTGAAGCATGCCTATATCCCCGACCTTTTTGGAAAGGAAAAGCGCAAAGAAAAACCCTCGAAAGAGGGCAAACTGGGGGTTGAGGGTGTCCCGGTGCGCGTGATTCGGCAGGCGCTGGAAAAGGCGGGGGTGTGCTGCGGCAACGAGCCGGAAGAAAAAGGCCCGCCCATCACGAAAGCAGACCTGTTTGCGGCAGGGCTTTCTGGAGGAGAGGGGAGCGCGGAAAAGCGCCGGCTGCTGCAAAAGGAGCTTTCTCTGCCAGAGAGGCTTTCTCCGAATGGGCTGCTGCAAATTCTGAACGCCACCATGACCCGCGAAGAATTCCTGGCCAAAATAGAGAAGCTGGATTCTTGAAAAAGGGAGGGGAGAGAAAGGCATATAAAATGCTTTTCTCTCCCCTGTTTTAGGTATTGGAGTTATTTAATCTGGTGCGCTGCCAGTAGGCACTCATGCTGGAACCTGGCCGTTCAGTGATATCTTCCCCTAAAAAGTCCGGAGGGATAAACGCATTTGCGTCTTCTACCGAATCAAATTCTACTTCCGCGTACATAAATTCTGTTTCGCTGCCATGGTCTACCAGGTTACATTCTAGTTCATAACCACCATACAGCTTGTATACGCGGAATTCCTTGCGAATCATTTCGCCCGGAAGCAGGTTTTTCAGCCGCTGAAAGGCATCTTTTTCAAGCGGAAGTTCAACTTCCTCGCGCACCAGCGTACCTTTGCCCTTGATACAGAGCCTGTAGCTGGTTTTACCGTTGATTGTTTTGCTGCGAATACGTACCGCCGGAGTAACAGAAAGATATCCCTGCTCGACTTCGCTGCTTTCCAGCAGCGGCAGCTGTTCCGGGAATTTTTCCAACAGGAATTTACGTTCAATTTCCATATAGATACCCCTTTTTTATTTTTATATTAATATGCTGTTTTAGAAAACGCAACCATGGTGCGATATCAGGCTTTCATAGAGCCCAGTTTTTTCAGATTCTCATTTTCTGCGCGGAAAAGAAGCCATTCGGGATGAGGGTTTGCCCCCATAGCCTGATAGAACTTCTGGGACGGGATGTTCCAATCCAAGCAGACCCAATCCATCCGGCTGCAACCTTCTTCCACTGCAATACCGGCCACGCAAATCAGCAGAGCTTTGCCGATTCCCTTACCACGCATTTCGGGCAGCACAAAAATATCTTCAAGATACAGGTTTTCGCGTCCCACAAAAGTAGAAAAGTTCCGGAAATAAAGGGCATATCCTACAGGTTCGCCGTCATATTCTGCCAGAAGCACATCAGCACGGCGGCGCACAAAAATCGATTCCCGCAAAGATTCCTCGGTTGCAACAACCTGGTTTTCCATTTTCTCATATTTTGCAATTCCATGGATCAGTTCCAGAATCAGGGCACAGTCTTTTTCCTCTGCCTGACGGATTACGAGCCCTTCCACAGAATTTTCATATTGTTTTGACATTAAGATCTCCTCCTGATTTTACCAAACATTTTTGCAGAGTTTCATTATACCATACTTGAAAACGGCAATCAATTGAGAAAATACAGGATTTCTCTACTAAGTGGCGTTTTGACTTTCTTTGCAAAAAAAGCCTTGCATTTTTGAATAAGAAGTGATATAATTTTTTTTGCAAATTTCTTTTACAGATATATCCGCCCGTGGCGAAGCTGGATATCGCAGCAGATTCCGATTCTGAAGGCCGGGGGTTCGAATCCCTCCGGGCGGGCCACAAAAAACCGCATGAGATAGCCGTTTTTCGGTTGTTTCATGCGGTTTTCTTTTGCTTAAAATGTGACAAAAAGGCATGAAAATAGATGCTGATTTCCAATTATGCAAGTCAAGATGCAAGTCAAAAACCGCCCCACCCGGAGAATGAAATCTTCCGAGCGGGGCGGTCGTGCGTTTCAGAATTATTTTTCTTTTGGCTGCTGATAAGTGAGAGCCTGCGTGCTGTCGGAAACGCCGGTAGTGGTGGGGTCGTTGACCACACCCAGCAAGGCAAGCAGGCCAAACACCGTGCCGCAAATAGCGGACAGCTGCTGTGCCAGAGGGGTATAGTCCCACGTTACGCCAAACAGCGCCAAAATCTGGCTGCCCAGCAAAAGCAGCGCCGGGATGGCCGTAAGCCAGAAGGTCTTGTTCTTCAAACGTACTGTCCAGTTAATTTTCATGAGTAATCTCCTTTCCAATTTCCCGCTGATATTCTTCCACCATCAGGCGGTAACGGGCTTTCACGGCGCCGTTGCCGCCTTCATTTACGTACTTCTCGCCGGCTGCCAGACGTTCTTCCATCGGCATCTCTTCGCTCATAATCGTGAGCCGCAGCGTGCTCATATAGTCATTGTGCTGGTACTGCTCCATCCTGTCCAGCCGCTGCACGATCTCCTTGAGCGGGCGGGAGAGCTTCCAGAGCGTCCCGCCCAGCGCGATAATGACAGAAAGATACCCGCAAAGTGTAGCCGTGCTTTGAATCCATTCCACGGGAAGCACCTCATTCTGCAACGATGGCAATCTGGAACCGGTCGATGGACTGTCCAAAGCTGCCTGCATAGCCGTCCTGCCCACCGGTTGTCTCGTTGTCGTACTGCCAGGGCCAATAGCTGCCGTTCAGCGGGGAAACACGGTACTTTGCTTTGCGATAAGGTTTGATTCCATCCGGGGTGTAGTAATAAGCTTCAATGGCATCAATCACTTTGCCATCGCCCGCATAGCCGTTTTTGGCATCTCTGATGTCATAACCGGTCACATAGGGCAGCCATTCTCCGCCCTTCACATGGACGCGGTACTTCACGCTGCCTTTGCTGGCCTTAATCGCCACATCGGTGATGGGCACGCCGGTTTTTCCGGCATAATCATCCAGATTTTTGACCGCCGGATACCACTTGCCGCCTGCGCGCACGCGGTATTCTGTATCTGCATAGAAAGAGGCGGGCTTTTCGGCATCGGGTTCCGTACCATTGGATACTGCTGTCAGATAGCTGGCTTCCACCCAGCTGACAATCTCTTTCAACAGGGCTTTAGAGCCGTTTACCTGCTGGACAGTGTATGTCTGCCTGATAATGCTGTCAGGTACATCCACGCCGTTGGTATATTTTGCGCCTGCCTTGATCTTTACAGTGCTGCCCACTTTGATTTCAGCCGGTGTAACGGGCTTTTCTTCTGTGTCGGGCTTGCTGTTGTCTGGACGGTTGATCTCCCCGGAAAAATCGCCGTCCAGCAGCTTTTTTACGTCTGCCCGGAAAGTGTCCATGCTCTTGCCGTGCTTCGGGAACCAGTGCATCACGTCGCTGTGGTTGGAGGCAATCCCGCGTTCATACCCCTCGCTGTGGCAGAGGATGTCCTTTTCCGTCAGGCCATACTTCTTGCAGAGATACAC
>DVIY01000233.1 GCA_018710915.1 Candidatus Gallacutalibacter pullistercoris | reverse complement strand
GAAGGTGCTTGTCAAGGACTGGCTGTACCGAAACTTTCCCCGGGAAGATAAGGAATTCCTGAAACAGCAGTACCGGGCCATCCCGGAAATCGGCAAGCTGATGCGCCGCATACCAGAGGAACTGCGCCGGGCATCTGTGTTCAAGATCTTGTTCTATCACTATTACAACTTCGACCTGGATCAGCCGTTCCTGCCCCAGTATGAACAGAACAACCGCAGCCTGCTGCATGATCTTCGTCAGCTGGCGCTTCTGGACTGAGGCGGCGCCTATGATGTACGCACTGGAACACTTTTCAGCGCAGGGAACCGGCGGCCGCCCATGTCGATGCTGGATACAGTACGCTATCTGCGGAAAATATGAAATTTTAGAAAAGGTCTGCCAAAACCAGCGCCGGCCGGAGGAATGGCGGGTAATTCCTCTGGCAGCAGGCGTACCAGAAGAAAGGAGTGCCGCATGAGTACCAACCAATACCAAGAGATGCGCAACCGCCAGCAGGCGGAAGTAAACGCATTTCCCATGTTCTTTGCTTTTAATAAACAGCAGTTTGCTGAAGGAATGCGCAAGCTGGGCTTGTCCCCCTCGGACACCCGCCAGGTATGCAGCATTTTTGGAGGCGGCTACTGCCGTAAAAGCGATGTCGCAAAACTGAATGAAATGTTCACCCGACACCGAAAAGAGCTGGAAGATGCCATTGCCGGCGACAAAACCGGGCAAGGTTTTATCTGTGATATGTTCCTCCAGGAGTTGGAGAACCATGAGTACAGTTATACCGGCGATGTGCAGGAAACGCTTGATGCTTTGGGCATTACGGCCCAATATATGGAGGCTGTTCCGCAACTGCTGGATGGCCTGGCTCTGGCCTGTGAAAAGGCTATGCAGCACGATTGTTTCGACTGACCCAGAAAGAAACCATGCCCCACCGGGGTCCGAATCAACAGCCGCCGCAGCTCATATGCCGCCGGCGGGCTTTTCATTGACAGGAGGTGCAATCTTTGAATTTTCACGAAACGATATGCGGCCGCCGCTTTTTTGACGCCCAGCTGCCCCATCTCATCAAGGCTCTGGAACGCATTGCCGATGGCCTTACCCAACCAAAAATGTCTTTGCCGCATGGCATGACTATTGAGCCCAATTTCCTGCATGACCTCTATTACGGCGAGTACGAACCGAGTGTTTTTAAGGAGCAGGACAAAAAGCAGCAGGTACTTAACCACACAGTATCTGCGGCTGAGACCGCCCTACGCGGGGAACTCTCCAAAACTCCTGCAGCTCTGGCAGCTTTCGAGGTGTACCAAACGGCCGCCGGTGAGCGCAACAGCGCTGTGATTGAACAGGCTTTTGAGTCTGGATACCGTACTGCCATGCAAATGCTTTTTGCTGGGCTGGTATCTGCTCCGCCGGAGGACCACGCCAATGGATGAACAGCAGCACAACGCTTTAGAATTGCCAAAAGGATTATACGAGCCTGTGCTCCGGCAGCCGATGGAGTTAGACTTCCTGCTGGGGCAGGAACTCTCCCTTTGCTTTCATGATTTGGACGGCTCCCATGTGTTCAAGACCTGCTATGGCGATATCTGCAAAGCAGTCAATGCCTTACGGGACTATGCACGGCTGCTGGAGATGGCCTGTGAGCAATGGGACCTGACCGGTTTTCATCGTGCCCTTTATGAGTATCATGCGGAAAAAATGAGGGAAATTGCAGGCAAATTTCAGGCCGGCATCGGCTATGACTATGACGCTGCCATGGAAAAATGTCGCAGGAAAAAGAAGCGCAAGAAGAAGGAAGACGATTTTGGTGAGGATGCTCTTGTTCTGGCCTTCAAGCGGACAAAGCAACCCGCCGAGCAGATGAAGGAGGCAGATACTGATGTTGATGACTCTCCCTGGGAAGAGGACGAAGACGAACAGGAAAGTGACGACTGATCACAACACGACCCGCCCCAGCGGGTATCGGGATCGCCAGTCTGGTAAGCTGCAAGCCTACCGCTCTTTTGCTGCCACTCATTTGCATGTGTATGAGCGGTGCCGCCATTTTCGTCGCGGATAACTGAACGATTTTTAATCTGTGGGGCTGGGGCATTGTACCCAGCCCCACCCCACAAAAAGGAGGGAGCAATGATGATTTATCATCAGCCTGGAGAAGAATTTTGGCATGAGGGTGTCTGCTACAAAGTCGGCGGACGCATTGTTGCCAATGAAGCGAGCGATTACGCAGGGCTCTTCGGAAATATCCTTGAAATTCGCACCGAGGATGACCGAGAGACGGACAACGACACGCCGGACATCTACTGCGCGTTTGACCCGCCGGTACTCTCTGCGGACCGCCTTGCGCTGGAGCAGACCTTTTCACAGCTTTACCATGAGCAGAAACACATCGAGGATCTGGGCCTGGATATGGTCATTATGGGGCCTGAAATGATTGTTCCCCTTGAGCATCCGGCCCAGGTATATCCCGCAGGGACGCTCTATATAGTCGTCGTCCACTGGGCTACCGATGGGGAGTATGGTTCCTATGAAGCGATCTTCACGGAGCGCACCGATGCCCTACATCAATTTCACAATGACCTTCGGGAAGAATTTCTGGTTGGAAGCATTCCACGCTGGAAAGAAAGCAGCCAATTCGTCGAAGAAGAGTCTGACAACAGCTATGAGTGCTATCTGGACGGCGAATACTGTGAGAACCATTTTTCGATTGCGCTGGAACAGCGGGCGCTGCCTCTTTCCCCTGCATTTTGCCGCAGCACGGCAGAATTGTACCGCGCAGAATGCCTGCGGGATGATTTCAGGGAGCATATTGAGAACCGTGACGATTTTCAAGAGCTCTCTGACACACAGAAAGAAGCACTACTGCGTTCTCCCGATTTGCCGCAGCGGATCACCAACCAGCTGGAACACAGCTGCGCCTACGGTGAGGCTTACTGGCAGGCGGTGTCCGATGTGGCACGCACTCTGCTGAAAGAGTTGCGCCAGCAATCCGCAGGACATAGCCCCTGCTGACGCTGTGACACATAAATCATAATAGAATGGAGGTTATACCATGAACGAAAAAGAAAAGAAATTGCGTGAAGACCTGGAATTCCATTTGGATACGCTCCGACGCAACCTGGAAGCTGTTTCACTGGAAGATCTGAAAACGAAATACACAAAACCCTTCAAGGAGCTGAAGGACAACATTTGCAAAACCGCTACCGCATACACCCAGCACATTTCCCTCAGCGGT